>DXYG01000099.1 GCA_019415925.1 Clostridiales bacterium | reverse complement strand
GCCTGTCAAAATTAGGTTTCTGACGCATCTCTCTTTCAAACTTCCTGAGTTCGGGTGTGTCGGTAAAATACATATCAATCATTCCTTTCAAATTTTTTGCAAATAAAAAAAGGCAACCGTTCTAATCAAAAAATTAAAACGATTGCCAATAATAAAAGAGCCAATTCTATATTTCTATAAAATTGACTCTGCTATAACAATATTAAATTTTAAAATGGGGGAAAGGTCAAAAGTTGATGTTCGGGGGTTCGAATCTCCAAAACTGCCGAAACAGGCAAAATACATCTACGGTTTTGTAACTAAAAATCACGGGCTATACAACAAAAAAAGCCCGATAAAATCGGACTTTTTTGCGGTTACATCTTTTTTGCACAACCATTATGGTGGGAGAAGGTGGATTCGAACCACCGAAGTCGATGACAACAGATTTACAGTCTGCCCCCTTTGGCCACTCGGGAATTCTCCCATATTCAATTTCATAGGTAAAGCCTACTGCCTAAACAGTAGGCTTTAATGGAGCTGGTGGACGGACTTGAACCCCCGACCTGCTGATTACAAATCAGCTGCTCTACCAACTGAGCTACACCAGCGAATCTCTGTAATTTCGAGTGCTCTAATAATATATCATAACAAAATGACTTTGTCAACACTTTTTTTGATAATTTTTTAAACTTTTTTCTTTGTTCTGCGCAAGACCCGATAAAAACTGACTTTTTTACAATACTAAATCTGAATAATATCTTTTCTGCTGCACATAATATCATTATATAAAATTTCAAAAATAAGGAAGGTATTATGGATTACGCAAACAAGGCTGAAAGTTATCAGAATAGATATAAATCCAAAAAATCAAACGGCTTTTCGTTTTATCAGAAAATATTTTTCCTCTACTTTCTCAATCTTGCCGACTGGTTCTGCACTCAGGCTCTCCTTGCAAGCGGCAGATTTTATGAGGCTAACCCGATTATGCAGCCTGTTTTAGGCAGCTTCCGGTCAGCGTTACTCGTAAAAGGTATACTCCCGCTTGTATTAATTATAATCTGCTCGGTCGTATACAAGCTTATGGGCGTTGAGGAGGGATTTTTTACAAATCTTCTGCTTTATATCGGAATCGGCGCTTACGCACTCGTCAACCTCTGGCATATTTTCAATTTTGTATTGCTCTTTTTAAGTTTTTAATGTAGAATAGTAAAGATGATTTGAAAAGGGGTGACTTTATGCCTGCGTTATCCGTGCGCAATCTTACAATGACATTTATCGAGCGAAATCTTTTTACAGACGTTTCTTTCGATATTGAAAACAACGACAAGGTCGGCTTTATCGGTGCAAACGGCGTTGGCAAGACTACCCTTTTTAAAATTCTCAACAGCGAAATCTCTCCCACCTCGGGAACTGTCACTTTTGAAAAGAACACCCGTATAGGCTATATGGAACAGCACGCCTGCAACAATCCGAGAATTGACGTTTACAGCGAGCTGTTGTCGGTTTTCGACCACCTTGCAGATATGGAAAAGGAAATTTCAGCCGTTACAAATGACATTGACAATAAAAACGGCGACCTCAATAAGCTTGTCGAAAGGCAGACGCACCTGATTGAAAGCTTTGAAAATCTCGGAGGTCTTACATACAAAAGCCGCACTCGCTCGGCACTTCTGGGACTCGGCTTTAAGGAGTCCGACTTTACAATGCCTGTCGGCAGTTTAAGCGGAGGTCAGCGTTCAAAGCTCTGCCTTGCAAAGCTTTTGCTTTCGCAGAGCAATATGCTGCTGCTTGACGAGCCGACAAACCACCTTGACATAGGCTCGGTAAACTGGCTTGAGGGCTTTTTGCGTGACTTCAAGGGCGCAATGATAATCATCAGCCACGACCGTTATTTTCTTGACAAGGTGACGAACAAGACGATTGAGCTTGAGCACAACCGAACAATGTGCTACAAGGGCGCATATTCTGAGTTTATCGAAAAGAAAAAGGCGTACAACGAGTCGCTGAAAAACAAGTACGAGAACGATATAAAGGAAATCAAGCGCATTGAGGGGATTGTTGAACAGCAGAAACGTTGGGGACGTGAGCATAACTTCATTACTGCGGCGAGCAAGCAAAAGGAAGCCGACAGAATAAAGGCTCAGCTTGTTACTCCCGACAGCGAGCTTGAAACAATGCATATGCACTTTGAGCCGAAGTGCGAAAGCGGAAACGACGTATTGATTTGCAGAGGACTTGCAAAATCATTCGGTGAAAAGCATTTATTTAAAAATGTTGACATACATATCAGAAAAGGTGAAAGAGTTTTCATTCTCGGCGCAAACGGCTGCGGCAAGACAACGCTTTTTAAGATTCTGACGGGCAAGTGTCCGCAGGACAGCGGTGAATATGACTACGGTGCAAACGTGACGGTCGGATATTTTGACCAGATGCAGCAGAATCTTGATTTGAGCAAAACGGCGATTGACGAGGTGTGGGATACGTTCCCGAATATGACACAGACTGAAATCAGAAGTGCAATGGCGTCGTTTTTGTTCAGGGGTGATGAGGTTTTCAAGCCTCTTTCAAAAATGAGCGGCGGCGAAAGAGCGAGAATTTCACTTTTAAAACTTATGCTCAAGGGCGGCAACTTCCTGCTCCTTGACGAGCCGACAAACCACCTTGATTCTTCATCTCGTGAGGAGCTTGAAAACACGCTTAAGGAGTACGGCGGAACGCTGTTGATTATCAGCCACGACCGTTATTTTATAAACAAGCTTGCAGACCGTGTGCTTGTTATGACGCCTGACGGAGTAACGGAGTACCTTGGCAACTACGACTATTATCTTGAACGCACAAAATCGGAAATCGGCGAAGCAAAAGCCGAAAAAACGGCTATAAATAAAGAAAAACCGCAGAATGACTACTTTCTGCAAAAACAGAAGCAGAGCGAAGAAAGAAAGCGCAAAACAAGGCTCAGGAAGGCAGAATCCGAGATTGAAAGGCTTGACGGAGAAATCGAAAAAACGCAGGCTTTGCTTTCAAGCGAGGAAGTTGTTGCAGATTACGAAAAGCTCATAGAGCTTACGAATAAACTTGAACAGCTTCAGCAGGAACAGGAAGAGCAGTATTTAATCTGGGAGGAGCTTTCGGAGTAAAAACTATTGATGAATTTGTAAAACAATGGTATAATGTATTGTAAAATATGGGCGGATAATATCCGCCCTATGAATGAAACTGAATATTTCCGCCCGTGGCGCAGCCGGATAACGCAACGGATTCCGATTCCGGAGAACGGGGGTTCAAATCCCTTCGGGCGGGCCACCGAAAAAGCCGAGAATGCTAAACATTCTCGGCTTTTTCTGTTGGTTCGCTAAGTATCCGAAGGGATTTGAAGGTGAGCGTTAAAAAAACAGTCCGGTGGACTGTTTTTAGCGAACTGCGTTTATGATACTTTTCCAATCGCAACACGCCGCAACAAACGAGATGGACTTTTCTACAGATGAACATACTTCGGGCGGCTCAGTATCCGAAGGGATTTGAAGGTGAGCGTTAACATCGCCTATCCCTGCTTTGCAAGCACTCGCCTGACAAAGAACATAACTACTCCGATTACGGAAAACACCGAAAACACGAACGCATATTTCCCTATAAGCGAAGCGAATTTTTCCGTACCGTCCGAAACTTTCTTTGCAGAAAATACTGCAAATTGTTTTATATTTCTGCATACACTTAATAAAAGCGAAACGGTTTTGTCCTTGACTTTTAAAATTAAATCTCTGATTTTCCTTATCATAAACATCGCTCCTTTAGTATTATATGTATTATATCATTGATACAATTTTATTCTATACCATAATTTCATATATGTCAACAGCTTCTGTGCAAAATAAAGTAAAATAATGCGTTTATTTTTACCGATAAAAGGACAAAATTGTTTACAAAAACAGCAAAATGCTTTATACTAAAATCATCAAACAGGCAAATAATATTAGGGCTACCGAAATAGGAGGACGTTATTATGAAAAGGACTGCACTTTTGCTTTGTATTATCGCTTTAGTCCCCTTTGTTTTCTGCTCCTGCTTTGACAAAGAGGTGCAGAGTATTGAGCTGAGCGAAACCGAGGTTACTTTGACTGTCGGCGATTCACTCGGAATTGAGGCAAAAATTCTTCCCGAGGAAACAAAAACAAAGGCTCTTGACTGGGCAAGCTCCGACACAAAAATCGTCACAGTTACCGACGGCACCTTAAAGGCAAAGAGCGCAGGCACAGCCGTTGTGACGGCAAAAACGGAAAGCGGAATAAAATCCTCCTGCAACGTCAAAGTAATTGACAAGGAAGTGACCTCGATTACATTGTCGAGCACCGACGTTTCGGTAAAAGTGGGCAAGAAAATCCAACTTTCCGCCAAAACTCAGCCGTCTGACGCACCGAGCGAAGTTCTTGAATGGAGTTCAAGCAACGAAAAGGTGGCAATTGTAAACAGCGACGGCTTTGTTACGGGCGTAAAATCGGGCGTTGCAAGCATAACCTGCAAATCCGAAAACGGCAAGGAAGCCTCCTGCACTGTTACGGTAAAATCCGAAACAATAACTAATCCGACTTCACCAAGCACAGCTACCACGCAGAGCAGTACAAAACCCTCATCATCTGAAAGCAAAAAAGGCAAAATTACCACGCAGAACTCATCTCCGAGCGAAATCGGAAACGCATACAAAGATGACTTTGTCTTTTACGACTCCTCCTACAGAAAGCTTTCCTACAGCGAAGTTTCAAGACTCTCATCAACACAAATCCAACAGGCTATCAATGAAATATACGCCCGCTACGGACGTGTTTTCAAAGATTCGCAGATTAAGGCTTATTTCAATTCAACAGAATGGTACGTTGAAAATCCGAGCTACAGCGACTCAAACGTAAACGACATTGAAAGAGCAAACCTTTCCTTACTTATAAAATACCGTTAGACAAAATACATCAGAATTTTCCTCTCATTGATTGACAAAAGCGCACTAAAATGAGATAATATATAAGTATATGTAAGCGCAATGATTTTGCTTACCACTTTGCAATGTATGAGGAGATATGTTTATGGCAAAGGAACTTGCTAAATCTTACAACCCCTCGGAATTCGAGGACAAAATTTATGATTTCTGGATTAAGGGCAACTACTTCCACGCCGAAGTGGACAAGGACAAAAAGCCCTATACTATCGTTATGCCGCCGCCAAACATTACAGGACAGCTGCATATGGGACACGCTCTTGACGAAACTTTGCAGGATATTTTAATCCGCTGGAGAAGAATGCAGGGCTACAGCGCACTCTGGCTTCCGGGAACAGACCACGCTTCAATTGCGACAGAGGCTAAAATTGTTGAGGCTATGCGCAAAGAGGGCATTTCAAAAGAAGACCTCGGACGTGAAGGATTTCTTGAGCGTGCGTGGGAATGGAAGCGTGAATACGGCGGAAGAATCACAAGCCAGCTTAAAAAGCTCGGTTCAAGCTGCGACTGGGAGCGTGAACGCTTTACTATGGACGAGGGCTGTTCAAAGGCTGTTACCGAGGTCTTTGTCAAGCTCTATGAGGAAGGTAAAATTTACAGGGGCAACCGAATGGTAAACTGGTGTCCGCACTGCTGCACATCAATTTCCGACGCCGAGGTTGAATACAAGGAACAGCACGGTCATTTCTGGCATCTGCTCTATCAGGTTAAGGAAACAGGAGAATACCTTGAAATTGCAACAACACGTCCCGAAACAATGCTCGGCGACACAGCCGTTGCAATCAACAAGGACGACGAACGCTACAAGCATCTGCACGGCTGTCACGTAATTCTCCCGCTGCTCAACAAGGAAATCCCGATTGTGTGCGACGAACACGCAGATATGGAAAAAGGAACAGGCGTTGTTAAGATTACTCCCGCCCACGACCCCAACGACTTTGAGGTAGGTCAGCGCTGCAAGCTTCCAATCGTGCGCTGCTTTACTTACGACGGTCATATGACGGGTGCTAAGGACGTCGCTGAATACAACGAGCTGAAGGCAAAGGGACAGCTTGCAGAAAACGAGCCTGAGGTGCTTGACTGCGGAAAATACGCAGGAATGACAACTATGGAGGCAAGAGAAGCAATACTTGCCGACCTTAAGGCTATCGGAGCACTCAAAAAGGTCGAGGAGCTTACTCACGACGTCGGCACATGCTACCGCTGTCACACAACTATTGAGCCTATGGTTTCAAAGCAGTGGTTTGTCAAGATGGCTCCGCTTGCAAAGCCTGCAATTGAATGCGTAAAGAACGGCGAAACAAAGATTATTCCCGAACGCTTTGAAAAGGTATATTTCCACTGGATGGAGAACATAAAGGACTGGTGTATTTCACGTCAGCTCTGGTGGGGACACAGAATCCCTGCGTGGTACTGCGACGACTGCGGCGAAATTATCGTTGCAAAGGAAGCTCCGACAGTTTGTCCGAAGTGCGGCAAAAATCACCTGCATCAGGACGAGGACACGCTCGACACCTGGTTCAGTTCTGCTTTGTGGCCGTTCTCAACACTCGGCTGGCCTGACAAGACACCCGAGCTTGAGTACTTCTACCCAACAAATACGCTCGTTACAGGCTACGATATTATCTTCTTCTGGGTTGCAAGAATGATTTTCTCAGCATGTGAGCATACGGGCGAAGCACCGTTCAAAACTGTATTTATGCACGGCATTGTTCGTGACGAAAACGGCGTTAAAATGTCAAAATCACTCGGCAACGGCATTGACCCGCTCGAGGTTATCGACAAATACGGCGCAGACGCACTCAGATTTTTCCTTGCTACGGGCAACTCACCTGGTAACGATATGAGATATTCCGAAAAACGTGTTGAGGCTTGCGCTAACTTTGCAAACAAGCTCTGGAATGCCTCACGCTATGTTCATATGAACATTGACGATTACGACGTTGCGTTGGAGCTTCCGAAAGCGCTCACAACCGAGGACAAGTGGATTGTTTCAACACTCAACACGGTTGCAAAGGAAGTCAACGAAAACCTTGAAAAATTCGAGCTTGGTATTGCCGTTCAGAAGGTTTACGAGTTTATCTGGGACTGCTACTGTGACTGGTACATTGAGCTTGTAAAGGCAAGACTTTCGAGCGACGGCGAGGACGCACAGAACGCAAGACAGGTTCTTCTCTATGTTCTCGACCAAATTTTAAGACTTCTCCACCCGTTTATGCCCTACATCACAGAGGAAATCTGGCAGACAATTCCGCACGAGGGCGAAACGGTTATGCTTGCAAAGTATCCCGAATACAACGCAGAGCTTGACTATCCCGAGGCTGTTCTTGAAATGCAGAGGGTTATGGAGGCAATCCGTGCAATCCGTAACCGCCGTGCAGAGATGAACGTTCCTCCGTCAAGAAAAGCAAAGGTTTACGTTGCAACAAAGTTCCCGCAGACCTTTACAGACGGCACAGCGTTCATTCAGAAGCTTGCGTCTGCAAGCGAGGTTGAGGTTGCCGACAGCTTTGAAATTGAGGGAGCAGTTACAATCGTAACGGCTGACGCAAAGATTTACATTCCGATGGACGAGCTTGTTGACAAGCAGGCAGAGCTTGCAAGACTCAACAAGGAGCTTGAGCAGGTTAAGAAACGCCTTGCACAGAGCGAGGGCAAGCTCAACAATCAGGGCTTTGTAGCTAAAGCACCCGAAGCCGTAATAGAAAAGGTTAAGGGACAGGCCGCAAAGGAAAGAGAGCAGATTGCGCTTATTGAAGCGGCTATCAATGCATTGAAATAATAAATTAAGCGGTACAGTGAGCAATGACTGTACCGCTTTCACATTATTTGTAAGATGATACCTTTAATAATATAAACGATAATTTGTCGGTGGAATTATAGCAACGTTGACGTAGGGACACGGTGAGCCGTGTCCACACAAAAATTGCGTTGCAATTTTTGTGAATGGGACGTCTGGGAAGCCGTCCCCTACGGCTAAAGAGGAAACGTTTGTATTACAGCCGTAGGGACACGGCGTGCCGTGTCCGTTTTGACTGTCAAACGTAACCGATTATATCAAAATTATTTTGACTAACAAACCTTTCCGTAGGGGACGGGTTCCTACACGTCCCTATGTATAAATTGTGT
>DXYG01000098.1 GCA_019415925.1 Clostridiales bacterium | reverse complement strand
TTGATTTTTTATGATATTTTTAGAAGTATAGAAAAAGTGTTTTTCTTTATAAAATTTTTGAGAAGTAGACAAATTAATTATGTGCCCTTGGTGGTTGGGGCAAAAATCAAAAACCACCAAAAAATTTTTATTTTGAAAGGAGAAATATAATGCAATATTTTCTTAATAATTTTTATTTTGAAATCGCATGGTTTTGTATCATATTTATTGGCGATTATGGATACAAAACAACTTCGTGCGGAAAAGGACTTCGGAAAAGCTGTGCAAATGGTTATGGAGGACTCAAATTTTACTTACGACAGACTGTGTGATAACACCGGGTTAAGCACAAGGACTTTGCAAAAGATTATCAAAAGATTCGGAATTAACTGTTACATTCGCAATATCTATAAAATAGTCCTTGGTTTACACCCCGATTATGATACCAGCAAACTACTTTTAAAAAAAGCCGGTCTATGTAAATCCAATATACCTATTTTAAAAGCTTATTGGCACGTTCTTGAGAATATTGATGATTTTATCAAAATCGAATTTTGTGGTAAAAACGGAGAATACTCTGACACAACTTCCGAGAAGATCAACAAATATCTGATTGAGAATAATGTACCCAAAATATACCGTTTGAATACAAACAATTAATAAAAAAACACCGCCGATAATCGAAGCATTTATCAGCGGTGTTTTTTCTTATATCTGATTTTTTACTTAAATAGTACAAAAGTACTATATGGTACAAAAGTACTTTTTTGATTTTTAAAATTTATACTATAATTTAAATATCAAAGGTACCTTTGAAATTTTAAAAATGTATAGTGGTAAATCAAGCATGCAGATTTTACCGCGGAAAGAAGACAATATGAATATCCAAGATTTGATAATCGACGCCAACGCAACCGTTGGCAAGAAGCTTTTGCTAACCGAGGTTCTCCCATCATTCAAATATGAAAACGGTAAGAGGACGGACGAGGTTAATGGATTCAAGTACGTCGTGGCAATGGCTGAACGTCATTTGGAAAAGCTCAGCGTAAAAATCGACGGCGATTTGCAGCTCGAAATGCCTGAAAATGATTACCCACTGGTAAGATTTGAGGGTCTGGAGCTTTCTGTTTACAGAATCGCAAATGAATACCGAGTAGCCGCCAAGGCTAAGTCAATTTCAGTCGTAAAAGCAAACTAACCCCTACATTATGGCAATTCTGCGGCGACAAAACTGTTTTCAGTTTTGTTGTCGAAAGAATTGCCGCTACAGCCAGGGAGTATTACCTGGCTGTAGCAAATGTAGCGGTAGCAAAGGAGGTTGCTGCGCAATGAATGAAAAATCTCAGAGCAGAAAGTGGCTGCTAACAATAAATAATCCACAAAACAGTAATTTGAATCACGCAGAAATCCGAAGAATAGTCGGTCTGTTTAAGCCTACATATTTCTGCCTTTCTGATGAAATTGCCGAAACCGGCACACTTCACACTCATATTTTCATTTATTCCAAATCGCCCATAAGATTTTCAACTCTTAAAAGCAGATTTCCAACCGCTCACATTGACAAGGTTGACGGAACTGTCCGGGAAAATCGTGAGTATATTCAAAAATCAGGCAAGTGGATTGGTTCCGAAAAGGAAAAAACAAAACTGCCTGATACATTCGAGGAATACGGCGAAATCCCAAAACCTTGCACTGAAAAAAGTCCTGAAATGGCTGAACTGATTGAAGAAATCGAGAATGGCTGTTCAACTTATCAAATAATAAAGAACCACCCAAACTTCGGCTTCAGGAGCAAAGATATAGGCTTGATTCGACAGACGTTTCTGGAGGATAAATTCAGGGAAGCTAAAAGGAATGTAATTGTGACCTATATTTCTGGCAAAACAGGAACAGGCAAAACAAGAAGTATTTTTAGAAACAATAACGCTTCAGATATCTGCCGAATAACATCCTACAAAAAAGGAAATCCTGCTTTGTTTGACGGATACAACGGTCAATCAGTCCTTGTATTCGAAGAATTCGCCGGTCAGATACCCATCGAGGAAATGCTAAATTATCTCGATATTTACCCTCTTATGCTCCCTGCAAGATATTATGACCGTGTCGCTTGTTATACGAAAGTTTACATAACCTCAAATATTCCCATTGAGAATCAGTATGTCGATATTCAAATTTCAAAGCCTGAAACCTGGCTTGCTTTCCTGAGAAGAATAAATTTTATTGAGCGGTATTCTGATGACGGTACGTTTTCAAGTGATGTACTCAACGAACCAAAGGTGATAGACAATGATTGACCAAAGGAAAAAGGAAATAATCCACAGCAACTGGAATAGAAAGATAGTATTAATTTATATAAAAAATGGTCTTAAAAACATTTCAAAATCAAAGGGAAAAACAGTATTTTTTGTTATTTTTCTTGTTGCTTTAATTCTTACTGCGGCTTGTTTAATTCTGTTACTTCCAAAACCAAACACAATTTTTCCGAATTTGAACGGATTTCTCGAAAGCTTGATTATAGTTACAGTATTTGCCTTAGCAACATTTTTATTGCTTTTATTAGTTTTTGTAATGGGTGTGCCCCCTCACGCTAAGCAAATGAGCGATAATTTTAAGAGAGCGGGACTTGTAAATCATACTGGCGAAGCACCCTTGCTGTTATCAAGGACAAACAGCAGAGAAAACGAACGATTAAACATATATGAATTTCATATGCTGGGAATACCGTTCAGCCTATGGCAGGACAGCATAGAAGAACTCGAATCAGCATTGAATTTAAAGATAGACCGTTTTGAGGAAGGCAAAAACAGCAGAACGGTACTGATGTATGCCGTAAACGGAAATTACAAGCTCCCCGACAGAATTAACTGGAATGATAAATTTCTTGACAAAATGAGCTTTAAACTTGTTTTTGGTGAAAGTCTTACAAATCGTATAACCGTTGACCTTGTAAAAATTCCGCATATTCTGATAGGCGGTTCGACAGGTTCGGGCAAGAGTGTTTTGCTCAAGCTGCTCCTTATGCAATGCGTTAAAAAGGGCGCAGAAGTGTACATAGCCGACTTCAAGGGCGGAGTTGATTTTCCGCCTGTATGGCACGAGAAGTGCGAGATTATTACAGAACCTGACGAGTTGACGGAAATACTTGAAACGATAGTTAGCGAATTGAAACACCGCAAGATTTTATTGAAAGAAAGTGCTTGCCCGAATATAGATGAATACAACAAAATTACTACCAAAAGGCTCAACAGAATAATTCTTGCCTGTGATGAAATAGCCGAAGTGCTTGATAAAACAGGACTGTCCAAAGAAGACAAGACTGTTGTACAAAAAACAGAAAATCTTTTATCAGTCATCGCAAGGCAAGGACGAGCCTTTGGTATACACATTATACTTGCCACACAACGTCCCGATGCAAATATACTGTCGGGGCAAATCAAAAACAACATAGATTATCGTGTGTGCGGAAGAGCAGACAATATTCTTTCGCAAATCATACTTGATAAAGCAGACGCAAATGACAGAGTTCCAAAAAATGCACAGGGTCGATTCCTCGATAATCACGATGTGCTTTTTCAGGCTTATTGGTTCGATGAGAGAAGGTGGTAAAATGAGCAAAGAAACCAATTTTATAGGAACAAAAGAAGTTGCAAAGATGCTTGATTGCTCTTTGCCGACTGCAAGAAATATAATGCACAGGACTGATTTTCCGTTAATCAGAGTGGGCAAAAATCTGAAGGTCAATGAACAGGCTTTCATTGACTGGAGCAAAAACAGAAGAATATAAACTACATTTCCGTGTTGACACAAAAGGGGTTGCGCTGTACAATAAAAACAGCGGAATTCCTTATGTGTCTGCGGTCGGAAAAGGAGGAAAAACGTGAAACAAAAATCCAACAAAAGAAGACCGAAGGGCACGGGTTCTATATATTACCTTGAAAGCAGAAAGCGTTATGCTGGGCAGATAACCGTTGCTGCCGGTAACGGCAAACAAAAGACGAAAACTGTTTACGGCAGAACGAAAACCGAGGTTTCGGACAGACTCAAAGAAATTGAACGCAAGTCACTTTGCGGTGAATACATAGAAAAGGACAACACCGAATTTTATGCATACGCCGAAAAAATGATTGAAGAACAGCTGGCTCTGAATGAAATAAGGCAGTCAAGCTACGACAGAAAAATGGAAACGCTCAAAATGATGTCGTCAATCTCCGACAAGGAATTGCAGGATATTACCGAGGATGATATAAAAGCATTTTTCATTTCAAAGATTGACTATTCGCAATCGAGTCTTGATAAAATGTATCAGATGTTCAAGTGGGTGTTCAGAAAAGCAGTTCGCAGGAAGATTGTGATTGAAAGTCCACTTGCTGAAATCAAACCGCCGAAGTCAAGGCAAAAGAAGGTTAAAGTCAGAGGCTTGACGGTTGATGAACAGGCTAAGCTGCTTGACGTGCTCAAAAACAACGAGGTGCGTTATTCGGACATTATGCTTTTGTCGATGTTCACAGGTATGCGTGGCGGTGAAATATGTGCACTCAATGTTGAGGACATAAACCTTGCCGACAAAACAATACGTGTGAACAAGACAATTTCAAGAGGTGCGAACGGAACGACTGCGGTTACGGAAACAAAGACGGCATCGGGAATGAGGACATTGTACATTGACGATAACGTTGCCGAATTTCTCAAAGGCTGTATCGGTGACAGAACAAGCGGATTGCTTTTTGTGTCGAGCACAGGCAAGCCTGTCACAACGAATCAGGTAAACTATCAGTATTCAAACATTATGAAGAAATACGATATTACTGACAAGAACGTTGAAGGCAAAGTCGATTTTCATTCACTGCGGCATACATACGCAACGAGATGCATTGAAAGCGGAATGCCTGCAAAGGTGTTGCAGAGAATACTCGGACACAGCGATATTTCAATCACGCTGAATGTATATTGCGACTGCTTTGAAAAGTACGAAAATCAGCACTTGAAAACTGTCAGCGAGTATATGAAAGCGAACAATTTACAGATTGCGTAAAATAGACAGTCAGATAGACAGTCACCCCCTCAAACCCCAGTATTTAAGCCACTTGTCAAGGTCACCTCGACCACTCAATCCACAGTTTTATGCAAATTTGCTGAAAAACTGTGGATTTTTTGTTTTAGAGTATAGCAGTTATTACAAATGAAATCACGCTCAATATTCGTGATTTTGTCATTTCAAGTCATTTTCCCCGAATATTTCCCCGTTTTATATGAAATAAAGTGGGGAATAATTTATTCTAAAGATAATAGCTTGTATATGGTCGGGAAAAATAGGTTTTGTAACATCAACCTTTCTGCTCGAACTGCGTGTCGAGGCACTCGACTTTTATAATATTGCAATTTGATATTGTTTTAAGTATGATTCCCCGAATTGACCGTTTGCAGGTACTTTTCGCCGTTGTTTTGGAAGAGATTTTAATTCTGTACGAGAAATTTCTATTATGATTTTCAACATTCCGCTTTTATCATCAGGAAAAGAAGCATTAAAAATAGCCGAAGCCACTTTGAAAGTGACTTCGACCTTATCTCTATATACTATTATTTTGTCAATGTATTGATTGATGAAATTCTTGCATTCAATATAGTTGTTTTCTTCCATAAACTCTTTAAATTTAGAAAGAGCCTTTCGGACATCTTCCTCGACAATAGGCGGAAATGCAGTAATTTTGCTTTCTTCAATTCGCTTTTCCAAGTCCTTTTTTGATGAATCAAGCGACTTTATCTGTTCAATCATTAACTCCTGATTTACTCCCTTTGCGATTGCAAGCGTAATATTTTTTATCTGCTTATTTATTTCATTGAGTTGCTTTTCGTATAATACCAAATCGGAATCTTTGCTTTTAGAAACTGAAATATTATATTCATTGACTTGTTTGACTATTGTTTTAATTGCGTTGTCGCTGAACAAATACTTTTGCATTTGTTCAAGAACGAATGTTTCAAGACGGTTTTTCTCAATTTCAGAATTACCGCAGCCTATCTTATGATTTTGCTTTTTACCGCAACGATATGATGAATACATTGATTGACTTCCTCTGCCAGCGGCTCTTGTGTTGCCTTGATAGTGAAAACCGCATTCGCCGCAAACAATAAGTCCCGATAACAAATAGTTACTTTTACTTTTATAGTGACCAGCTTTTCTTTTGTTCATTTCAAGTCGTTGCTGAACCTTTTCAAAGATTTTTTTATCAATAATCTTCGGAACTGCATCGGGGATTCTGATTATTTCTTCTTCGGGTTTATTTTTATGTGAATTGTACGAACCGTTTATATTTTTTGATGAACGTCCGTTATAAACATATTCGCCTATGTATTTTCGCTGATTTAGAATTGAGTTGAGGGAAGCGGATGTAAATTCTCTGCCGATTTTAGTTTTATATCCTTTTGCGTTCAATTCTTTTGCAATATCGTTGTAAGTGTAGCCGTTTGAATATCTGTCAAAAATTAATCTTACAATTTCTGCTTCACTCTCATTGATTACAAGTCTTTTTTCTGAAACCATCATATCCGAGGGGAGAAAGTCCTCCTGTATGCAGACCTTGAGAAGCTATTACATCAAGTCCTTTTTTAACTTCTCTTGTCTCTGCCGTTAGCAACATTGTAACAGAAATCAGATATGTCTTTTTGATTGCATTTTGAAAGCTCATCATACACAACGGGGTATCCGTTGTTATTAGCAAGCATACTGATTCTGTAATTGGCAGTATCCGACCAATCGGACATCAAAGTGTTCTTATCAGTCGGATTTGGATTTCCTGCTGTGCTGACGGCAAGCATTGCAAAGGTTGTTTTACCCTTTGACGAAGCACCATATAGATGAACAAAAAGACTGCCATCAAATTCGTCCTTTAAAAATCCTACAGCTACGGCTGAAAGACCGAGTACAACAGCAAGCTGCAGAGCAACCTGTGGCATAGCGTATTCCTTAACAGTTTTCAGCCAACCAGCATATGAGCCTTTGGGGGTAATATCAATCTCTCCCGAATATTCAGACTCAATGGGGTAGGAAGTGCTGCCTTGAAAAACTTTTCTTTCTTCAAGGTAGCTCCAGCCGATATCCGTATGTGTATACGAAATATCAAGCTGGCTTTCCTGCTGTGAAATTCTTTTAACAAGCGATTTCAAATCACTGACATCAGCACCGAGGTCAATCAGGATATTACTGTTATTGTAAATATCACTTCTGGGCAACACCCTCAATGTTGACATTGAGGGCGAATGCAAGAATCTTATGAGTAAATAACAGATTCCTGTTTTTGAATTAATAAGCTTTTTTAGTACTTCAACATAGAGATTTTGGTGATTTTTGTTGTTGAATGGTTTATTATTCAAATTCATCGTCGCCAAAACCGCCTAAATAAAAGTCGAGTTTTGTGCAGAATGATTGATTTGTTTCATCGTCATTTTCGATTGTAAAATCAACCATTCTATCAGCGAAATCTTTCACTATGAGTGACTTAATATCTGAGTCAGTAAAGCCTGATTTCGTTAATTTGCCATAAAAAGCATTGGGTTTCAAAGAGTGTTTCACTTTCGTGTTCAAGAATTATGAAGTGTACATTGCCATTAAGTACTTTAACCCAGCGTATAGTACCTTCATATTCTCCGTTAGGTAAATGTTTCTTTATCACCTTGAAAAGTTTTGTATTGCCAGTATAATTTTGTTAATTGGAACATAAATTTAAACTTTACTCAGATTATATAGCAAATTCTTGCTTTGCACAATAAACGCACCGTTTAGTTACTGTA
Organism: Clostridiales bacterium; assembly: GCA_019415925.1. Taxonomy (GTDB): domain Bacteria; phylum Bacillota; class Clostridia; order Oscillospirales; family Acutalibacteraceae; genus Ruminococcoides. Next base: position 556 of record DXYG01000098.1, on the reverse strand, counting down.
TAAAAACAGGCATATACACCAAGCGTATGCAAAGTGTATATGCCTGTTGGCTTTATTAATGCATATATTTTGAAATTATCTTCTTTAATAATATTGCAAGAACAGAAATTATAACAACATAAATACAGCCGAATGTCAAAGCATAACGATAGAGAAGCTCTGCTTCCGAACCACCGCAAATGTTTTTTGAATAAAGTTGTGAAAATACATTATTTGCAATGATTGTCGATATAAGGAGATTTAAGGAAAGAATTGTAAATTGATAGATCTTTCTTGAAATTAAGCAATTTATAACTGCTAATATACCTTGTGTCATCAAAAGCATTGGATAAATTATCAAAGCACCTCCACGATAGAGCAAAGCGGAAAACAAAATCAGACTGTAATTAAGTATAAGCGTAACAATGTATACCGTAGTCCATACCTTTGTTTGAAGAATATATTTTTTCATAAATTAGCACCTCTTTTTCAATGTTATCTTTCAATTTGATTTTACCACATTGTATTAGTATAGTCAATACAAAAAGATATAAAATAAAAAGAGGATAAATATTAT
>DXYG01000097.1 GCA_019415925.1 Clostridiales bacterium | reverse complement strand
GTTAACAGATGAAAAAATATAAAATAGCATCAGTCTTGATGATTATTCATGGAGCATTAATGGAAATTGGCGGTTGTTTTTGTCTAATTCCTGTATTTATTTTAGGTGCAGATAGATTTGATATAAATGAGTATTTTTCATTTATCGTTCCATATTTTCAAAATAGTATGAATTTGATGCTTATAATGGGAATGCTTTATGGAATTGTAAGAGTTATAGGTGCAATTGGATTATGGAAAAATAGGATGTGGGGATTGGCATTATCAATTATCAATTGTGTTGTTGCAATGGTGTTGATGATGTTTATGCTACCGGCAGGTATTATGGATGGAATACTCGCTTGCAGTGCATTGATTTTGATTTTAACACAGTATTTTGGTGATAAAAAGATCATAGAATAAACAACTTACTTTATGTTTTCAGTTATATATCTTACTTTAATAAAGCGTCAAGGAGTTTTGTTCCTTGACGCTGAATTTATATATGTTAAATTTTAAATCCTTGCAACGCCTGTTTTAACAGCCGCTTCCTTAACAGCCTCTGCAACAGTTTTGCCGATTCTCTTGTCAAAAGCCTGAGGAAGAATGTAGTCGGGGTTTAATTCATCATCACCAACGAGGGAAGCAATTGCATATGAAGCTGCAACTTTCATTTCCTCGTTGATTTCGCTTGCTCTGCAATCAAGCGCACCTCTGAAAATTCCCGGGAATGCGAGCACATTGTTAATCTGATTCGGGAAATCGCTTCTGCCTGTACCCACAACAGCCGCACCTGCTTTTTTTGCAACGTCAGGCATAATTTCGGGAGTAGGATTAGCCATAGAGAAGATAACCGGCTTGTCAGCCATAGATTTAACCATTTCTTCATTTACAATATTCGGTGCAGAAACGCCGATAAATACATCAGCACCTTTCATTGCATAGGCAAGCGTACCTGTTTTCTTTTCACGGTTAGTAATTGTTGACATATATTTGTGAACTTCGCTTAAGCTGTCGTCACCCTCGCAGATAATGCCGTTAATATCGCAGAGAGTAATATTTTTTGCTCCCATATTGAAAAGGTGCTTTGTAATTGCAATACCTGCCGAGCCTGCACCGTTTACAACAATGTTGGCAGTTTCAATATTTTTACCGACAATTTTAAGAGCGTTTAAAAGACCTGCCGCAACAATAACAGCCGTTCCGTGCTGGTCATCGTGGAAAACGGGAATGTCGCACTTTTCCTTGAGTTTTTTCTCAATTTCAAAGCATCTCGGTGCCGCAATATCCTCAAGGTTAATTCCGCCGAATGAACCGCTGATAAGATAAATTGTGTTTACAATCTCGTCAACGTCTTTGCTTCTTACGCAGATAGGGAATGCGTCAACGTCTGCAAATTCCTTGAACAGCGCACATTTTCCCTCCATAACAGGCATACCTGCCTCAGGACCTATATCGCCGAGTCCGAGTACGGCTGTACCGTCGGTGATTACCGCTACAAGGTTGTTTCTTCTTGTAAGCTCAAAAGATTTTTCATAATCCTTCTGAATTTCAAGACACGGCTCTGCAACGCCGGGAGTGTATGCAAGAGATAAGTCCTCCGAGCTTGAAATTGAAACTCTTGATACAACTTCGATTTTTCCGTTCCATTCATAGTGCTTTTTAAGGGATTCTTTTCTTATATCCATAAAAATACTCCTTCTCATAGTTTTTACATCGCAAACATTTAAATTATATACTGAAATTCGCTTTATATCAAGCCGTTTATAGAAAATTATTGACTTTTAGGTTTATTTATTTTATTATTAATACTGCGAGTGCGTTGAACAGCTGCGGGCAAAGTCCGAAAGGCTTTGTGCGAGGAAAGTCCGGGCTTCACAGAGCAAAAATAACGGCTAACGGCCGCCGGAGGCGACTCCAGGGATAGTGCAACAGAAAATTACCGCCGATTTATCGGTAAGGATGGAAAGGTGAGGTAAGAGCTCACCGGAGGCAGGGAGACCTGTCTGCCGTGTAAACCCTATTTGAAGCAACACCGTGGTAGGACATATACGCTTGCTCGGCGTGTCCTTAGGAGGTGGCATCGAGCAGTTTCGGCAACGGACTGCCAAGATAGATGGCTGTTCACGACAGAACCCGGCTTACAGACGCAGTCGCACAAAAGCACCTTGTAACTGAACTTGGTTACAGGGTGCTTTTGTTTTAATTATTGTTTTTGTTTATGATTTCTTCAGCGCATTTTATGCCGTCAACTGCGGCTGAAATGATTCCTCCTGCGTAGCCAGCACCCTCTCCGCAGGGATACAGACCTTTAATCTTAATACTTTCAAGTGTTTCATTGTTTCGTAAAATGCGTATGGGGGAGGAGCTTCTTGTTTCAACTCCTGTTAAAATAGCGTCACCATTGTCAAATCCGTTTAATTTTCTGCCCATATCCTTAATGCCTTGCTTCATTGATTCCAAAACAAAATCCGGAAGAATTTTATTTAAGTCGCTTAATTCATAATCGGGACAAATACTTGGCTTAACTTCGCCAATGTGATTGCTTTTGGTGTTGCCTAAAAAATCTTCAACTCGCTGAACAGGTGCGTTGTAGTTGCCGCCTCCAAGCTCAAACGCTTTCTTTTCAAGCTCACGCTGAAAATACATTCCTGCAAGAGGACTGTCGGAATTAAAATCATCGGGTGAAACTCCCACAAGCAAAGCGGAGTTTGAGTTGATTTCATCTCGTGCAAATTCGCTCATACCGTTTGTGACAAGCATATTTTCTTCGCTTGACGCATTTACTACCTTGCCACCGGGACACATACAAAATGTATATACACCTCGACCGTTTGGTAAATGAGTGTTCAGCTTGTAGCTTGCCGCACCGAGATTTTTATTTCCTGCAAATTTTCCGTATTGCGAACGGTCAATGCTTTCACGCAGATGCTCAATTCTCGCTCCGACAGAAAATGACTTTGCTTCAATCGGAATACCTTTTTCAAACAACATTTCAAACGTATCTCTTGCACTGTGACCGATAGCAAGAATAATATTGTCGGTTTCTATAATCTCAGTTTTACCTTGCTTTTCGATAACAGCACCGGTAATTTTTCCGCCTTTTACGTTAAATCCTATAAGCTTTGTTTCAAAAAGGACAGTACCGCCGAGTGAAATAATTTCTTCTCTTATATTTTTTACGGTGATTTTAAGTTTATCTGTACCAATATGCGGCTTTGCGTTATAAAGTATTTCGTCGGGTGCGCCGTGCTTAACAAATTCTTCGAGCACTTTTCTCTGACGTATGTCTTTAGTTCCCGTATTAAGCTTTCCGTCGGAGAATGTTCCTGCACCGCCCTCACCGAATTGAACGTTTGACGAGGTGTCAAGCTTTCCTGTAAGCCAGAATTTCTGCACGTCATCGTGACGTCTGTCTACGTCACGACCACGTTCAATCAGAATCGGTTTTGCTCCGCTTTGTGCAAGAATAAGTGCGGCAAAAAGTCCTGCGGGCCCCATACCTACAACTAAAGGTGAAGCACCGCTTTTCCATTCTTTAATTCCATATTTATAGGGAGTTACCTTTACAGCATTTTTACATTTCTTCAGAACAAAATTTTCATTGATATTCAGCTCAACGTCAATCGAGCATAAAAAGTAAACGTTATCTTTCTTTCTTGCATCAACAGAACGTCTGAAAATTGATACTGACTTAATTGCATTTTTGTCAATACGAAGTTCTTTTGCCGCTTTATTACTGATTATTTCATCGCTGTAGTCAAGCGGAATATGAACATTGTTAATTCTAATCATATGTTTTCACCTGCCGTAAGTCCGCTTGCAAAAGCAAAATGCAGATTATATCCTCCGCATTCGCCGCAAAGGTCAATCGCTTCGCCGCAAATGTAAAGATTCTTAACAATTTTGCTTTGCATAGTATTCTCGTCAATTTCACGTCCGTTTACACCGCCAAGGGCGCATTGAGCCTGTTCAAATCCACAGTTTTCAATGACGGTAAAATGCAAATCTTTAATTGTTCTGACAATATTTTCGATTTCGCTTTCTGTAAGTGAACAGCATTTTCTTGAAAAGTCAGAAATTTTGCTTTCCTTAAGCACAGCCTGTCCGAGTCTTTTCCGGAAAATACCTGTAAAAAGATTATCAACCGTCATATCGGAAAACAGCTTTTTATTATTGTAAATCAATAATTTTAATTCTGTTTCAGAAATATCGGGTAGTAAATCAAGTAAAATGCAAAAATCCTTTTTAGTATAAAGTGAAAGATTAAAGATACAGATTCCCGAAAGTGAATTATCGTTAAACTGAACTTCACCGATTTCTTCTTTAACGGTTTTACCATTTTTGTCTAAAAGCACTGCTTTAGCAGTTGCCCTTATACCTTTCAGTGATTTAATAACGTCCGACTTAACCTTAACAGGGCATAGAGCAGGGGAGAAAGGAACAAAGGTATGGCCGAAATTTTTAAGATAATCTGCTGAGCTTGAATTTCCGCCGAGCTTAGGCGCAGCCTTTGAGCCATTTGCAATTACAAGCTTTTTTGAAATAAACTCATTTTCTTCGGTTTTCACTGAAAAACATCCGTTATTTCTTTTAATACTTCTGATATTTTCTCCGCAGAAGATTTCAACATTCAGCCTTTCACAAGCAAACCTAAGCACATCAAGCACAGCACTCGCCTGTTTGCACAGAGGATAATAACGTCCCTCGTTGTCGCAAAAGGTGAGCAGACCGAGCTTTTTAAAAATATCAAGTAATCTATTTGTATCATATTTTTCAAAAACAGCGTTGCTTTGCTTTTTAAACGAGCCGCAATACTTTTTTGCAGTGATATTATTGTGAGTAAGATTACATCTGCCGTTGCCTGTTGAAAGCAGTTTTTTGCCGACTCTGTCGTTTTTCTCAATTATTGCCACGGAAATATTTTTATTTTTCTGCTTTGCACTTATAGCGCACATCAACCCGGAAGCACCGCCGCCGATAATTACAGCGTCAAAATTATTTGATTTTTGCATAATCTCTCCTAAAAAACAAGGGCAGCAAAAGCCGCCCAAAATATTATTTTATGATTTTGGTGCAAATAGGAAGCTTAGTCCGCCGAATACTCCCATACTTGCCAGAGCCATAATAACGCCTGCAATCAGAACACCGAGCATAACAGCTATTACACTCTTTTTAAATCCCATATCAAGAAAGCTTGCGGCAAGTGTTCCTGTCCATGCACCTGTTCCGGGAATCGGTATACCGACAAACAGCATAAGTGCAATGAAAAGACCTCTGCCTGCTTTTTTCTGAAGTTTTTTGCCGCCTTTTTCACCTTTTTCAATACAAAAAGTAAAGAATTTACCGATATACTTTTTGTCCTTGCCCCAGATAAGCACCTTTCTGGCAAAAAAGTAAATAATCGGAACGGGAAGCATATTGCCGATTATACAGATTATATATGATATTACAGGGTCAAGTCCCATACCTACAGCAACGGGAATAGCACCTCTTAGCTCAACAATCGGAACCATAGAAATTAAAAACACAATTAAGTAATTAAGAAACATAATTAACTCCTTTACAAATGCTTGTTTAAATTAAAATACCGATATTGCAAAACAAGGTTAAGTATAACAGAAATCTAAGGATTTTTCAATACTAAAAGAATATAAAACTCAATATTTTAAACCCGCTGTTTATCGACTAATTTATACATTTTGATAAATTAGTCATACTTGCATTGACATTATATTTATTTCCTGTACAATATACTGAGGAGTGATTATATGAAAAAGAGTCAGACTTCCTTACGTTTTCGTGTAATTGTTTTCATTCTCACAGCAGGAATGATTGCTTTTGCGTTTATTCATTCCTCAATGCCGGCTGACTTGTCGAGCGAGGAAAGCGAAGGCGTAATGGTCATTTTGCAAAATATACTTGATTTTTTTGGTTTCAGCACTGAACTCACCGACCATATTGTTCGAAAAGCCGCACATTTTGCAGAATACACTGCAATCGGTATGTTGCTTGTAAGCTGTGCTTATTCATTCTCAAGGACAAAGCCGTACAGATATTATTCACAGATTTTTTTTGCGGGACTTGCAACAGCAGTTATTGACGAAACTATTCAGCTTAATGTTGCAGGAAGGTCAGGACAGATAACTGACGTATTGCTGGACTTTTCGGGAGTAATAACAGGTGCGGTTTTTATGCTTTTATTTTATATGATATATCGAAAAATAAAGAAAATAAAATAATTTTTCGGCAGATTACAGAAATGTATTTCTGCCTTTTTAGTGTGAAGGGGAGATAGTAAGATGGAAAAAACAGCGGAAGTAAAAAATAAAGAAATTAAAACTGAAAACAAAATGGGCACTATGCCGATGACAAAGCTGATTCTGACAATGTCACTGCCTGCGATTTTTTCAATGACAATTCAGGCTATGTATAACGTAGTTGACAGTATCTTCATCGGACAGTACGATTTAAACGGACTTACTGCAATGTCGTTTGCATTTCCTCTGCAAATGCTGCTTATTGCCGTAGCTGTCGGTACAGCAGTAGGCGTAAACTCGCTTGTTTCAAGAAAACTCGGCGAGAAAAATTTTAAGGATGCAGACTCAGCGGCTACTCACGGACTTCTGACTTGTATTGTAAGCTATCTGTTTTTCCTGATTCTCGGTTTATTCGTTTCAACGCCTTTTATGAACGCTTACAGCATTAATGAAAAAATTGTAGAATACGGCGTTCAGTATCTCTCAATAGTTCTGTGCTTTTCGTTCTTTGCAATTGTTCAGATAATGATTGAAAAGACCTTGCAGGCAACAGGAAATATGATATTTCCCATGCTTTTTCAGCTTGTCGGTGCGGCTGTAAATATTATTTTTGACCCGCTGCTGATTTTCGGAATCGGATTTTTCCCTGAGTTGGGCGTTAGCGGTGCGGCAATTGCAACGGTATTCGGACAATTCTGCGGAATGTTATTCTCGGTAATTGTTCTATTCTGCAAGAAACACGAGGTTAAGATTTCATTCAAAAACTTCAGAATTAATTTTTCAACTCTTAAAAATATCTATGCAGTCGGACTCCCGTCAATTATTATGCAGTCAATCGGCTCAATTATGATAATCGGACTTAATGGAATTTTAGCTGCATCAGAAGCGTCTGTTACCGTTCTCGGAATTTACTACAAGCTGCAAAGCTTTGTGTTTATGCCTTGTTTCGGACTCAATCAGGGCGTTATGCCGATTATCGGATATAATTACGGAGCACGTAATAAAAAGCGTTTGTATTCTGCGCTAAAGCACGGAATTGTTATTGCTGTCATTATAATGACGATAGGAACAGTGCTTATGTGGACAATTCCCGATGTTCTTATCTCTATGTTCGGTGGAACAGAGGAGATTATGAGCATAGGTGTTCCTGCCTTCAGAATAATAAGCTTGTGCTTTATTCCTGCGGCGGCCGGTGTTTTATTTACAACACTTTTTCAGGCTGTCGGAAAGGGAATACGCAGTCTGCTTATGTCGTTCTGCCGTCAGCTTGTTCTGATTCTGCCTATAGCGTATTTTATTTCAATGGTATTTGATTTGTCAGCAGTATGGTATGCCTTCCCGATTGCAGAGCTTGGCTCACTTATGCTTGCAATAGGATTTTTCATAAATCTTGTAAAAGGTGATTTTAAAAGACTTGGTTAAATTTGTCCGCCTCAACGCATATATTGTGTTGAGGTGATTTTTTTGAATGAAGAAAACAGAAATTCCATTACATATGACGAGGGTTGGGAATCCGTTACAAATTGCGAATATCCCGTTGTCGGCTCTGCAAACCTTGAAGAAAATGATGATAATGTAAATCAAAAAGTTAAGAAAAAGAAAGACGCTTCACCCAAACAGCTCCTTATTACAATACAGCTTATTGTCTGCATACTTATTGCACTTGCAGCCCTTGTGATTAAAACAATCGGCGGAGATGTCTATGCAGCAGCACGTGAGATGTACTATTCAAGCCTTAATAACTCTGCAATCTTTGATAATTCGGATAATTTCGATTTAAACAAGATTTTCGGTTCTTCCACTCAAGATGAAATTCAGAATACATAAAACCAAAATAACTATTTCTTATCTTATAGTTTGTATTGCCTCAATTTGCGTTATTGCAGGAATTTTCGACAGCTTTTTGTACTGTCTTTTTGCAATTATAATCCACGAAGCAGGGCATATTATTTTTATGTGCATTTTCGGATTTGCACCCGAAAAAATTAAAATTTCACTGTTTGAAATCTCAATAAATGACAGAAAAAGGCAGGAAAGAAACTTTATACAAAATTTTCTTATAATTTTTTTCGGACCTTTTTCTAATTTTATTTGTTTTATTCTCTTTTATCTGCTATACTTAAT
>DXYG01000096.1 GCA_019415925.1 Clostridiales bacterium | reverse complement strand
AAATAATATTGTTCTACTATCGTCTAAGTATCAAGTTGATAAGAAACATTAAAATGCTGGGGACGATCGCAATTTTTATTTATTTGCGGTCGCCCCCTTGGCTGTTACTTACTTAAATTTCCAAACCCATATTGTAATGTTTCATCATTTAGAATATTATGTTTCATAATATCGCTGCTGGCATACATCAAATATTCAACTCCGCTGGCAACAGCAAGTTCTTTCGCTGCATTTGCTTTTGCCTTAACTACGGAATCATCAATTTTATTATCACCCTTCACTTCAATAAGCTGGTATGAACCGTCTTCCATTAAAGCAAGAAAATCAGGGTAATAATGTCGTACTCTTTCTGATTCGGGGTCATAATATTGAATTGACAAATCGCCTTGGTGTGCCGTAAACATACCCGTAAAGTATATTTCTTTGACTCTATTATCAGTAATGTATTGCAAGAAACATTCACGCTCAGGTAATGAATCAAAACAATAAGTATCAGCATGAAAGCTTTTTGCTATTTCGTTGTCTTTAAAGTTATTGTGAGCTTTGGTTATGACTAAATCCTCACTTGCAGTAAATTCATAATACCCGGCACCTTTTGGTTCTTTGAGTAAAACAATGTCTACATCTTCGCTCTTTTTGGTAGAAACTACTTCATACAAAGCATTAAAAATAGTTGGAATTATAACATCATTGAGTATTTCGTTGTGACGATTAACTGAATTTAATATTTTGTCCATTCCGTCAACCGATTCATTTAGTATTCTTGAGATAAGCAAGCAAGAGATGTTAATATACCGTGAAATCTCACCTACAAGAGTAAGTGCACTATATCTGACCTGCTGTTTTATATCATCAATATTTCTTTCTTTTTCAGACATATTAATGCGCAGGCTTGCTTTTTCAAAAACAGTTGACTCGTACTTTGCTACATCAAGATTATCCAAATCAAAGTTTATCGGCTCTGAATATTCTTTTTCAATTAAGGAATATTCGTGCCTTATGCGCTTCATACGAATAGTTCGAGGTGGCGGTACAACTCTTACTTTGTAAGATTTTTTGCTCTTGGTATTGGACTTTCCGAAATCCGATAACTCCATATTATAGTTCTTTTTAAGTTCGCTATCTAATATGTCATAATTTTCTTTAGACAGGTAAACAGAAGCAGTCAACTGTTCATCGGTTAATTTCCTTAGGCAACGCATAGTAGCTTGTAGTACAAATACTTTTGATTTTGGACTGCGAAAAAGCGCAATTCCTAACAGTGAACGACAGTTCCAACCTTCTCGGCCTTTTTCTACTAATATAATAAACTGTTTTTTACTTCCCTCAGTACCGAGAACGTCAAGGTTGTTAAAATTTCTTATATCATCATTCGATGTTACAGACGAATCACCTGTGTTCACAAGGATAGTTGAGATAGAAATATTCAGCTCACTGAGTACTTTTTCAACGGCGGGTCTGACAACATCTGTTGCTTCTGCCACATTTGCAGCAAAAATAGCGAGTTTCGGTGATAAACCTTCATAGGTCTTGCTGCCGTATTTTTTCCAGAAGTCGTTGATTGACTCTCTTAAAAAGTCCTCGTTCTTGACATTTTCATATCCTTTTAATGCAGCGTCTTTCAGAAAATCTTTGGCAATAGACTCTTTTAATCCATAGGCATAAACGACTTCAGGTAAAACCTGTTTGTTTACATAGGGTGTGCCTGTATAGTTGTAGCACGCTACAATTGAAGTACTCTTTGCGAGCATATTAATAGTATTTCGTAAAGTGGTCTTATTAGCCGTGCCTGCACGTAACTCTTTTTCAAGCTGTGAGCCAAATAAATGATGCGCCTCATCCACATATACTCCAAGCTGAGGTAATCTGCATAGTTTTTTAAATCGCTGATTATCAATCAAGGATGCATCATCCCATACATCATCGCTATCTGTATCGTCACCGTAAATATCCGCTAATAACGAACCTGAGCCGAATAATATATCTGTAGGTGTATCTGACTTCCTTTTTTTCCTGACAATTATTTTCTGATTATTTGAAATGACAATATTAAAGTCAGAATCATCAATGGTATGTAAAGTCATTCCCGCCTCATCAAGAAAGTGAAACTTGATATTATTATCAAGTACTCTTGCATATTCCGGAGGAACTACTTTCGTTTTGTCAAAGGTCATTATTTCACGCAAGGACTCAAGTACTGTTTTATCGGGAGCAAACACAAGGGCATTATGGCAAAATCGCTTATCCTTTGGGTATTTGTTTGCAAGCAAAAACTCATAGAATATGCACGTTGCCATGAGAATTGTTTTACCAAGTCCCATGGTAAGTGCATAAATATAATTAGGATACTCTTCTTTATATTTTTTCATTTGCTTGAATATAATCTCGTTTTGTTCGTCGCCTATATCAAGAAAATTAGCTTGTCCGCCTTTGTGGATGGTATAATATGATGCGTCCGAAAACTTATTCTGTCGTTTTCTCCAGTCATCAAATATTGCATACATATGCGCATTATCCATAAACTCTTTTATAAACACGTACATTTCAAGAGCTTCAAACTGAGGCTCTCTCAAAAAAGCGTCTGGGTTTTCTTTACAGTCATTATAAGCAAGGAATTTTCGTGTCAGGTCATTGTAGCGAGAACGAATTTTACCTCTGTTAGATGTATAGTAAAACCATAACTGCTCATAGAAAGCAAAATCCTCAACGAAGGTTGCAGGCTTTTTAGCCATAGAACTACACCTCCTTTTCTAGTGACTCGGAAAGCAAGTCTGTAATCTTCACTTTAATATTTCCTGCATTTTCAGGAATATCATAAACACCCTTTACAATATTATTTTTATCGGGTATATCTATTTCAGATGGTTGCATAACCACTCCGTCAAAGTTCCAGTCAATCATAACCGACTCAACCAACTGTCGCCAATCCTCAACATATTCTTTCTGCAATGATAATTTTTGCAATAGATTCATAGGATAGAAAGAACGGATTACCAGCTTTCCGTTCTCACGGACTATTTCTGCTTCTGCTTCACGCTTCAGTTGTAAATCCTTTTTGTCCCGTAAAATATCAACAATAGCGATATCTAATTTATATTCGGAGAGTTCCTGCTCCAAAGACGCTTTCAGATCAGGTTCGTGTCCCATACATACAATAGTAATTCTTTCAACAGGCTGTGACGGATTTTCCTCACGCCTTTTTTCATATGTTTTATATGGTAGATTTGCTTTGAGTTCTTCCAAATCTGCCTTTGTTGCAATTCTGTTCACAGGCATAATTTTTACCATTCTGCCGTCGAGTTCACCGTCCCATACATTACTTTGGGGGAATGGCTGAATTCCAAGTGCTTCGATAATCAGATTGCGAGCTTCAACAGGGTTTCTGAAAAAATCATAATTGTTTACATTGTAAACTTCAAAGCCTGTGTATTTAGGAACATCATTTTCAGAGTTGTCATTCTTTATTTCTTTTGCAACAGAAATAAGCCTTTTGGTCGTGGTCTGTATAGCGCCCAGATTTATATCTGCACCTATAAATCTTCTTCCAAGTTTCATAGCAACAGCTTGTGTTGTGCCGCTGCCCATAAAGCAGTCAAAGACAATGTCGCCGGGATTTGATGAAGCTTTAATGAATTTCTCTAGTAGTTTTCCTGGCTTTTGTGTTGGATAACCAGTTCTATCTTTTGATGCTCTATTTTCAAAACTGATATCAGTAATCCAGTCTCTTGCTAAAACACCTATTTTTTCATCAATATAATCTCTATATGTCCAGTCAGGATATTTTTTCTCATCTTCTAATGTAAGTCCTTGCTTTCCAACTAAATGGCCTCCGCTTCCCCTTATTTGAAATTTTCTGCCATCTGTGTCAACAAGATTGAACTTTTTGTAACTACCCTCAGAATAATCAGAAGTTATTTCCGTGTAGTTGAAAGTTCTCCCTTTTTTAGTAGATTTAGAATAAAACAGAATACAATCATGTTTCCAATTATAAAACTTAGTTGATGCTTCTCTTTCACTATAGCACCAAGAAATATCATTTAAAAAATTTTCTGGTCCAAAAACTTCATCCATTATTGCTTTTAAGTAATGCGATTTATGAGGATCACAATGTAAATATATACTTCCAGACTCTTTAAGTAATTCTTTACACAGAATAAGCCTTTCATACATAAATTGAAGATACTCATCATTAGTCCAAATATCCCCATACTGTTTTTCTTCAAATGAGGAACTATCTGTTTCAGCATTGCCAAAATCTTTTATTTTAATTCTCTTTTTATAATCAGCCTTACTGTCAAACGGCGGATCTATGTAAATTAGGTCAATCTTTCCACGAAACTCTTTTAATAAATGGCTCATTACCTGAAGGTTGTCGCCCCAGAATATCTTATTCATCCAGTTATCAGTTTCTGTTCCGTAGCTTTCACGGAGTTGTGCAGGATAATATTGCGTTGAGTTATACGGCCTTTTTCCTGTCCAACGCAGTTCGGGAAAGCCTTTAATAGTAGGTCGTTTTTCAAATTCAAATGTTATTTGCTCGTCCATAATAGTCCTCCGTATTGTACTAATAGTTTTGACAGTAGAAACGAAAATCGCAGTTTTTGCAGGTTTTAATCGATTCAGCGCATTGATTGAATTCTTTGTTCAAAATCTTATGAACAGTTTTGTCAAATGCAGAAACCGTTCCTTCTACTGCACTTTTTGTGTAGGGAAAAGAAATCATCGGATTTCCGTCTTCTTCTCCTGTATAGTAAAGGTGCATTTTGCTAACTTTCAATCCTGTTCGTTTCTCAACAAGATAGGCATAAATATGCAGTTGTCTGCGGTAATGCTCAATCCTTGATCTCATAAGCTCCATATCGGGCTTTTTCTCTGATTTAAAATCAACAAGCTCAACAGTATCGTTATTGCCTTTGATAAGGTCAATTTTTCCTTTAATGATGTAATCAGGTTGTACAAGGCTTACATCTACTTCAGCTTGTTTTATGCTATCCCACTTGCTGTGTTGCCGCTCTGCATATCGCAAAACCTGATTTAGCGCAGCCTCTTTTTGTGGTTTGTCAAGATAAGTGTGTTCAGATTTTATCAACGAAACATAGTTGTTCTCAAACCAATCAGATATATTTTCGGGCGTAATTTTGCTTTCTTCACCTCTTATAGCACAACGATGAATATCCTCAATAGTCTCGTGCACAAGTGTACCGAATATCATTGCACTCTGCCTTACAGGTAAAAATTCTAATTCTCTATAGAACTTGTACTGAAGCGAACAAGTTTCATAAACCGTGATATGAGAGGTAAAAGAAAATGTGTCTTTTAGATTGGTAGATTTAACATTGTGAAACTCAAACTCATTCAGGCTGAAACAAGGACTTTCAATACTTGGAATTTCGTCATAAACCTCTGCAAAATATTTGCTTGGAGTTTTTGAATTTTCGTCACAGGTGAGGATAAGTAAATCCTGAGCTCGGGAAAAAGCTGTATAGTAAAGTCTCCAAAAATCAAAATACTTTATCTGCTCATATGGCTCAAATGCAGGTCGATGAAAGTACTTCTCTTCGATATTGCTCATAAAGTCTTTATATGATTTTCTTGGAACATTGCTCAACGAATCGACAAACACTATCGGGAACTCCATACCTTTGGCTTGGTGAATAGTCAGAAAAGAAACACACCCGCTCGGAGCGTACTCTGATTCATCTTCGTATTCTGCTATACCACCGTCAATAAGCAGACGAAGATACAGATTAAATAACCGCTCGGTATTTTTATTTATACTCTTGGCACTTAATACATTTATTCTGTGTAGATATTCATACTTACCGATTATCTGAGTTAATAAAGCGAGGTTTCTTGCTGGTCTTATATCTATGACACCCGAACTCATCTCTGTATTGAGTATAGATACAAACGGATCATACTGAAACAACTGGTACAGTAAACCACAGTAGGCATAGTCAGTAGTGCCGCTCAAAATATAATGAGCTTTTCCTCTTGCTCGAATAAAGCGTTTGAGTTCTTTGTTTTCGTCTTTTGTTACAAATTCATTTGCCGTAACAATACAATCACGAAAGTAATAATAATGCTCGGACTTTAAAAATTTGTATTCACCCTTTTCTATTCCGCTCACATACGAAGGAAACATAAGCATTAAAATTCCAAGTGTAAGTTTGATTTCCTCCCTGCTGAAAAACATATCGGAACGGGGTGAATACACATTTATTCCTTTGCTTTCAAGATAATTTGCGAGTGCCGTAACACGTTGATGTTTAACAGAATTAAATAGAAAAGCAATTTGATTGTAGTTGTTAATCTTACCCGTGCTTTTAAGGTCAGTAATAAAATTAAAAATTTTCTCGTGCCATTCATCGGTATCATCATTGCTTGAGAGCTTTACTACAGCAGAACTGCTTAAAGTTGTCTGCATATACGGTTCAATTTTCTTTGAATAACGAAATTTATCCCACGAAAACTTGAACTTTGAACCTTCGGTTGTGGACATCCATTTATTGTAGAAATCTACGATATCCTTATTTGAACGGTAATTTATTGTCAAGGGAATAATCCTACATTCGCCGCTTGAAAACTTTGAAGGAAACTCCAAAATATTTCGTATAGTTGCTCCCCTGAAACGATATAAACCCTGGTCATCGTCACCTACCACACAAATATTTTTTCGTTTTCCTGCAAGTAAGAATACAATTTGTTCCTGAATGTAGTTTGTATCCTGATACTCATCAATCATCAGGTATCGAAACTTGTCCTGTAAAGCAGTTAGAACATCAGGATTTTCACTAATCAGTCTGAAACACTCAGTTTGTATAGTAGAAAAGTCGATTAGATTTTCTTCTCGTATTATTTCACTGTATAGTGACATAACATCTGCAAGAGCTATTATGTCGGGATTGGAATCTGAATATAAATCTGTTATGCTAACCAATTCTTCAGATAAGTTGTTAACATATAGACATATTTCTTCAGCAAGTTTCCACGAACTGTTTTGAGGAAAAATACTTTCAATATTTTCTATGCTTTTGAATTTATATATGTTTTGAAATACAAGATATTTCTGGTCAAAGTCATCTAATAACCTATAATTTCTTTTCAATCTTGTAAATTCTATATTTTCTTTGATAATTCTCAGGCACAACGAATGAAAAGTGCCAATATACATTTCATTGACATTAACAAAAATATCCCGTGATATAAGTTCATTAGTGATACGGGTTATAATTTCTTTCGCAGCCTTCTCAGTAAAAGTAGCAATAAAAATCTGTTCCGGCAAAACACCACATTCCTGAATAAGATAAACCGTACGTTGAACAAGAGTGTATGTTTTACCGGTTCCTGGTCCTGCAATAATCAGAACGGGTCCATTACAGGCGGTTATTGCTTCCTTTTGTGATGGGTTTGCATTGCCAAAGTCAAACATTTTTTCACTTCCAAAACCAAATAAAGATGAATATGCATATATTCCCGTTTCAAAACAAATAATAAAAAAGCGACAGAAACTGCGTAATAAGGAATTTCCGTTCGCAGAATATTTACATCTGCGTTTAAATATAAAAATGGTCACTATTATCAAAGTGTAAGATAAATAGTGACCATATTTTTGACGATGAATAGAAAATTAAATTACCTGATCTAACGTGAGTTTTTCCATATTCTTTTGTTTCAGTTCAAAGGAAGAATGAACATATCTGTCCAAGGTTGTGCGGACATTAGTGTGCCCAAGAATTTCTGACAGAGTTTTAACATCAAATCCTGACTCAATACACCTTGTTGCAAATGTGTGACGGAGTGTGTGAAAATTTACGTTTTCCAAACCGCAAGCAGTAATAATTTCTCCAAATTTTTTCTGCATAAGACGTGGCTCAATAAATTTGTCATTAACTTGATGAATAACATATCCTTTTGGTTTTCTGTACTTTTCAATCAGTTCCGAAATAGCCGTTGGTACAGGAATAATGCGGTTTGATTTATCTGTTTTTGGCTCAGTAATCATAACTGTACTTTTCCCATCTTCATTTTTTATTCTCTGCATTGTTTTTGAAATATGAATTTTGTTATCCTTTATGTCATCCCACTGTAAAGCACATAATTCGCCAATCCGAATACCGGTAAAAAGTGCAAACAAAATTCCAAAACTAAAACAATTATCATTGTTTCTAATATATCTGATAAGTGTCTGCTGTTCTGACCGAGATAACACTCGCATTTCTTGTTTGGATTGCTTCAACAGCGAAATTTTAGGACATTTTATATTGTATTCTTCCTCAGCATAGTCAAAACCCATTTCAAGAACAATCAATATATTATTTACTGTTGCTGTTGCAAAAGAACCGATAAGTTTATCGGTAAATTCTGATATGTGTTTACCGTTCAACATACTCACATTGATTTTTCCTAGCTCAGGAATAATATGATTTTTAATGATAGTTTCATATTTCACAAAAGTAGAGTACTTGGTTTTATGCTTTGTAAGATATAACCAATTCTTCATAACGGATTCAACTGTCGCAAAATTTTTTGTTTCAATAACCTGCGGATTAAAAATATAAATTTTTTGTTTCTGCTTTGCTTCAGAGTAAGAATGCCCATAAACAGAACCGTACTTTTTCTTTCCGTCAATAGTTATTTCCTTAACAAATCGAGCTTCCCATCTTCCATCCTTTCTCTTATAAATATTTTCTCCTCGTCTTGGCATACTAACAAATCCTTTCTGTTTTAATATATTAATTTTAAAACAGACTGTATATTTGACCACAAATAAAATAGGTTCAGCTGCAAACAATACGGTTTTCTATGATGTGTTTCAAAATACAGTAGTAAAATCAATTGAACTTTTATTAAATATGTGGTAAAATATTGTAGAAATAATAAGAATAATAGGTTGTTTTAGCATTCGCAGATGTA
>DXYG01000095.1 GCA_019415925.1 Clostridiales bacterium | reverse complement strand
CAGCTTTTAGCTTGAGTTTGATATAAGTTACAACTTGTTAATTCTATATGCGAAAAATGGTATTTTGTTTATTTCTTTAACAGAATTTATAACAAAGAATTCTTTTGATTGTAAATAATTCAAATAAAAGTAACAGTTAATTAATAAATTGAGTACAAGTTTGCTAAAAATCGGTTACAATTTTAATATTGCGTTGACTTTACTACAAAATTGTAGTATGATTTTCTGTAGAAGAATTGTGGCGTAACATATACGTAACCACAACCGATAGTGTGTTTTAATAAAAATGTAATATATTTAGTGGCTTTACGGCTTTTAATGTATAATTTGCATTTTTCACGTTATAGGAAATTGCTCCGAAACGGTCGGGCAAAGAAGGTTTGTTGTTATCAAGCTGTCTGCTCGATTTGCGTGTCGAGGCACTCGACTTTTTTATAATATCTACACTTATTAGTTATTGCAAGTTCTGAACAATACTGTATTGGAGTGTAAACAATTGGAAAAATTTGTAGTTACCGGCGGCAAGCCTTTGTTTGGCGAGGTAAACATCAGCGGTGCAAAAAATGCTGCTGTTGCAATCATACCCGCAGTTATCCTCTGCGACGAACCGTGTCAGATTGAAAATATTCCAAACATAAGCGACGTTGCTCTTATCAGCAGAATCCTTCAGCAGATGGGTGCAAACGTAAGAAGAATAAATAAATCATCTTTATATATAGACCCCACTCACATCAAAACCTGCAACGCAACTACCGATTTGGTAAGAGGTATGCGTGCTTCATATTATCTTTTAGGCGCTTTGCTCGGCAAATACGGCAAGGCTAAGGTTGCTTTGCCCGGCGGCTGTAATTTCGGCGTTCGCCCGATTGACCAGCACTTGAAGGGCTTTGAGGCTATGGGTGCAAGAACCTCTCTTGTTGACGGTGCAATTATTGAGGCTGAGTGTGACGGACCTCTTGCAGGCAATCATATTTATCTTGACGTTGTGTCGGTTGGCGCAACAATGAACATTATGCTTGCGGCAAGTAAGGCTCAGGGACTTACAATCATCGAAAATGCTGCCAAAGAGCCGCATATCGTTGACCTTGCAAACTTCCTCAACTCAATGGGAGCTGACATCAGGGGCGCAGGTACCGACGTTATAAAAATTCGAGGCGTGGGTTACCTTCACGGCGTGACATATTCAATTATTCCCGACCAGATTGAAGCAGGCACATATATGTGTGCCGCCGCCGCAACAAGGGGTTGCATTACGGTTAATAATATTACACCGAAGCACCTTGATTCAATTACGGCTAAGCTTCGTGAAATGGGCGTTGAAATTACGGAATATGACGAGTCAATCAAAATTGACGCAACAAAAAGACCGCTTAAGCGTTGTAATATCAAGACAATGCCGCATCCCGGTTTCCCGACTGACTGTCAGCCGCAGTTTGCCGCTCTGCTTATGAGCGTTCCGGGTACAAGCATTATCAACGAAAACGTCTGGGATAACCGCTATCAGTATGTAAGCGAGCTTATCAGAATGGGCGCACAGATTTCGGTAGAGGGCAGACTTGCAATCATCGAAGGCGGTGCACCGCTTACAGCTGCTCCGGTAAAGGCTACGGATTTGCGTGCAGGTGCGGCAATGATTATAGCCGCTCTTGAGATTAAGGGTACAACCGAGATTTCAAGTATCCAGTACATTGAGCGTGGCTACGAGGACGTTGTTGAAAAGTTCAGGTCACTCGGCGCTGACATCAAAAAAGTTTACTTTACAGGCGATAACGAGGAAGAACTCGGCGCATAAAAAGCAAAATAAATTCAAGCCGTTTTCTGTTGAAAGCGGCTTTTTTAATTTACAGGAGATTAAGTATGGGATTTTTATTTGTCGGACTCGGCGGCGCAGTCGGCGCAATGCTCAGATATGCAATCAGCCTTATACCCTACAAGGGCGGGTTTCCGCTTCTGACTTTTGTTACAAATATCCTCGGTGCACTGCTTATCGGCTTTATCGTTGGCTACGCATCAAAACGAAATGTAAACGACAGCCTTATGCTGTTTTTAAAGACGGGACTTTGCGGAGGTTTCACTACATTTTCAACCTTTTCGCTTGAGGCGTATAATCTCTTTGTAAGCGGAAGTAAAATTCTTGCAGTTTGCTATGCAGTTTTAAGCGCAGTGTGCTGTATTTTCGGCGTCTGGCTCGGAATTACGCTGTCGACGGCTGTTGTAAAAGACTGAAAAGTGTGGTAAAATAAAATGTAATTTACCGAATAAGGATTGATTGATTTGGCAAGAGCAGTTCCGCTGTTCAGCGGCAGTAAGGGCAACAGCTATTACATAGGTACTTTAAGCGAGGGCGTTCTGATTGACGCAGGCAGGTCGTGCAGACAGATTGAAAATGCAATGGAGGCTAACGGTCTGAAAATGCAGAATGTCGGTGCTGTGTTCATTACGCACGAGCACACCGACCATTGCAGTGCATTAAGAGTGCTTGCAAAGAAGTACGGCTTTAAAATTTTTGCAAGCGAGGGCACGTTAAGAGAGCTTGCAAGAACAGATAAAATTCTCCCGAATTCCGATGCAACGGTAATCGAAAACGAGGTTTCGGTCGGCAATATGCTCATTGAGCGAATAAATACTCCTCACGACGCCGCAGAAAGCTGTTGCTACCGTGTTACTGCGTCCGACGGAAAATCTGCGTTAATCGCAACCGATATGGGCATAATGCTCGACGGCGTAAGAGATGCGGCAAAGCGCAGTGATTTTGTCGTGCTTGAATCAAATCACGATATTGAAATGCTCAAAAACGGTATTTATCCGTTTTATCTTAAGCAGAGAATTTTATCATCAAAAGGACACCTTTCAAACGCCGCCTGTGCCGACGAACTTGCAGATTTGGTAAAGTGCGGTACGCTCCGCCTTATGCTCGGTCATTTAAGCGAACAGAACAACACGCCCGAAATTGCGCTTGCAACGGCAATTTCAAGCCTTGAAAGGGCAGGACTTAAATTCAGAAGCGACTTCACGCTCGACGTTGCGCCGAGCGAAACAAGAATACAATCGGTGATTTTTTAAAGAATATGATTAGAGTGAATATTATTTGTATCGGCAAAATCAAGGAGAAGTATTTTACCGACGCAATAAACGAATACGCAAAAAGACTTTCGGCGTTCTGCAAATTTTCGGTTGTCGAGCTTTCAGAGGAAAAAATAAAAAGCAACAGCCCTAACGAGTCGCAGATAAGCGAAGTGATTAACGCAGAGGGCAAACGTATTTTACAGAAAATCAATCAGTCAGATTATGTTGTAGCTATGTGCATTGAAGGCAAAATGCTCTCAAGTGAGGAGCTTTCAAAGACAATTGACAGCGTTTCAGTCAGCGGCAAAAGTACGGTTGATTTTATCATCGGCGGAAGTTACGGACTGAGCAATGAGGTAAAGCAGAGAGCAAATTTCAGACTTTCTATGAGCAGAATGACGTTTCCTCACCAGATGGCAAGAATGATTTTAAGCGAACAGATTTACCGTGCATTTGAGATTTCATCAAACGGTAAATACCACAAATAAGTGTGGAGTGTGGAGTTTAGGGTCGCTACGCTCCAAATTTATAATATTGCGTGCAGTTTGGAAAGGTTGTGCGCTGAATTTATATTGATTGCGTAAATTAAACAGGAGAAATTATGGCGCTTGACGGAATTTTTTTAAGGCATATAAAAAATGAAATTGAAAACGAGGCACTCGGTGCAAGGGTTTCGCAGATTTACCAGCCAAACCGTGACGAGCTTGTTTTTACCTTGCGCACCTTTGGCGGCAACAAAAAGCTTTTGCTTTCCGCAAGAGCAAATTCGCCACGCATAAATTTCTGCACAACAACTCCCGAAAATCCTGCCCAGCCGCCTATGTTCTGTATGCTTTTGCGCAAAAGGCTCGGCGGAGGAAAGCTTGTTGCTGTTCGTCAGATGGACTGCGACAGAGTACTGTTCCTCGACTTTGAGTGCGTAAACGAGCTTGGCGATACGGTGATGATTACCGTTTCTGTTGAGATTATGGGAATGTACAGCAACATTATTATCATAAATTCCGACGGCGTGATTATCGACTCGCTCAAGCGTGTTGACCTCACTATGAGCAGTAAGCGAATTGTACTTCCGAACATTAAATACGAGCTTCCCGAGCCGCAGGATAAGCTGAATATTATAAATTCAGCTCCCGAGGAGATTGCGCAGAAAATAAAAAATCTTGAAGTCGAAATGCCGCTTAACAAAGCTTTGCTCAAGGTAATTCAGGGAGTTTCTCCGATTGTGTGCAGAGAGCTTGAATACAATGTTATGGAGGGTGCGTCCAACCGCATTGACGGTGTTCTGTATGACAGGCTTGTCGGTGAAATCGGCAGACTGAAAACGATAGCCGAAAATTGCAGTGAAAAGCCGTGCATAGTCTACCGTGAGGACGGCAAGCCGCTTGACTTCTGTTTTATGCCGATTAAGCAGTACGGAAGTTTTGCAAGGGTTGAAAGCAAGAACGGATTTTCCGAAGTGCTTGACGCTTTTTATGACGAGCGTGACAGCCGGGAACGAATGAGGGTAAAGTCGCAGAGCCTTACAAAGCTGCTTACAAATACTGCTGAACGAATTGCACGTAAAATTACAAAACAGCAGTCGGAGCTTTCGCAGTGTGCAAACCGTGAACAGCTCAGAATATGTGGTGACTTGTTACAGGCAAATCTCTACCGAATTGAGCGTGGAGCAACGTTTGCCGAGGTGGAAAATTATTATGATGCAGAGGGAAAAACAATCAGGATAAAGCTCAATCCTGCAATTTCTCCTGCGGCTAATGCGCAGAAGTATTACAAGGATTATCAGAAAGCTAAAAACGCCGAGGCGGTACTCGGCGAGCAGATAGAAAAGGGCAAATCGGAGCTTGAATACATTGAATCGGTGCTTGATGAAGTTAGCAGAGCCGAAACGGAACGAGAGCTTGCACAGATAAGAGAGGAGCTTACCGAACAGGGTTATCTTCACCGTCAAAAAGGCAAGCAAAAGCCTTTGTCACAGCTACCTCCGCTTGAGTTTGAGTCAAGCGACGGCTTTAAAATTCTTGTCGGCAGAAACAATCGTCAGAACGATAAGCTCACTTTGAAAACTGCGTCAAAAAATGATATGTGGCTGCACACAAAGGATATTCACGGATCGCATACGATAATTCTGGCTGAAGGACGGGAGATAAGTGATACCGCTATAATAGAGGCGGCACGTCTTGCGGCTTACCACAGCAAGGCAAGAAACAGTAGTCAGGTGCCTGTTGACTACACGCTTGTGCGCTATGTCAGCAAGCCCTCAGGCGCAAAGCCCGGAATGGTGATTTACGTAAACAACAAGACTGTTTATGTAAGTCCGTCAATTGACGGAAAAGAGGGCAAACTATAATTTGTCGAGTGCCTCGACGGGTAAATCGAGTGGAAAAATCGGATTGTTTGGATAAAACGGTTGCCCGAATTATAAATTGATATATAGGTAACGTTTAGGGACGTCAAGGATGCCGTCCCCTACGGATATATTCAAACGTTTCCGTTACAGTCGTAGGGACACGGCGTGCCGTGTCCGTGTTGACTAGCAAACACAACCGATTATATCAAATTTATTTTGACTGACAAACCTTTACGTAGGGGACGGGTTCCTACACGTCCCTATGTATAAATTCTACAACAATTTATACATTATGGCGAACGTAGTTCGCCATAGGGAACCCCTTTAGTGGGTTCCCTATGGCAAAACAGTCCACCGGACTGTTTTGCCTACCCTCCTGCATTTTGCAATGCAATCTTTTTGTGGGCTCTGCCCACACCCGCAAGCCTTTAAAAAGGCTTGACCGAAATTTTTAATTTTTTTTTGCGAGTCAACTCACCGCTAAATTATAGTTTATGTACGGAACGGTTGACCGTTCCTTTGGCACAAGCCGTATTTCGGTTTGTGCCTTTTTACATAAGTGAAACAAGGTCGGGCAAATCAAATTCGTTTTGCAGTGCGCCGTTTAATGCAAACGCAATCAGCCTTGACGCCCTTTCGGTCAGCAAGTCAATCTCCCTCGGAATTATCACCATCTGTCTGCCGTGCGGAGAAATCTGCTCCCTCGTCTGTGCGTCAAATTCATCACCGATTAAATCGTTGGCAAGCGTCTGAACGTCAACAACTGTCGGAACGCCTATTGCAATTACAGGAACTCCGATTGTTTCTTTATTTATTTTCGTTCTGTGATTGCCGACTCCTGCACCGGGGGAGATTCCCGTGTCGCTTATCTGTAACGTACAGCCGAGCCTTTCAAGCCTGCGTGAGGCAAGTGCGTCAATTGCGACAACGGCGTTTGGCTTTATCCTCTTTACAACGCTCATTATATACTCGCCTGTTTCAATTCCCGTCTGCCCTGTAACGCCTGTCTGCATAACTGCAACGGGACGAAGTTTGTCAAGTCCCGTAGCCCTTGCAATTTCGCCCGTTATGTGGCGTGTGGCAAGTATGCGTGAGCTTGTTTTCGGACCGAGCGAGTCGGGCGTTATCTCGGTGTTTCCGAGTCCTGCAACAAGCACAAGTCCGTTGACCGGCAGAAGCCTGCGGATTTCCTCGCCGATTGTAACAAGCCTTTCGTCTGTTTCGGAAAAGTTGTCGGTAAGCGACGGCAATTCAATTGTAATATATGTTCCTATGTCTTTGCCGAGAGCCTGCTTTGCCTTTTGATTTTTTACGGTCAGGCGTGAAATTTCAAGTCCGTTTTCACTGTAGGTTTTAAATTCCGTTCCCGATATATGTTCTCCTGCAATTTCCCTTGCCTCCACCGCAAGGTCGGTACGAAGCTGCATATCAGATTCCCTCCTGCGTTTTCTTTTATTATTAGTGTGAAAACGAAGTTATATTCTTTACAATTATTTTTACTTTTGCTATAATGCTGTTAAACATAGTTTTTTTGGAGTAATTATTATGAGTAAAGGATTTTTTGCAAAAGCAATTGTGTCTTTATCTGCAACGTTTGGAATAATTGCTTTGTCTGCTTTCGGCGCAGGCGCAGTTGTGATTGACAATGATTTGTCAAGTGTTTCTGCTGATGAATCAGCAATCAGTACAACGGCTGACACATCGCTTCCGTCAAAGTACAGTTCACGTGACCTCGGTTATGTTACCGGGATAAAACAGCAGAAATATAATGAGTGCTGGGCGGTTTCGGGCATTTCCGTTTTTGAGTCAAAGCTTTTGAAAGAGGGCTTTTCGGTTCAGAATATGTCCTTTGACCACCTCAATATCTGGGCAACAAAGCACGAAAACGGCAAGGGCTGGCAGAGAAACTACAAAGACGGCGGCTATTCGTGGGGTGCTATCGGTTATCTTACCTCGTGGCAGGGCGGCGTTGAAACTGAGGACTTGGGTGACTTTGACATTACAGGCGGAATTTCCTCGGACGATATTGATACAAGCCTTGCAAAATACGGCACTACATCAGTTGAGTATCTAAACAAAAACGATACAGACTCTATCAAACTTGCTATTATGGAAAACGGCGGTGTATACGGTGCCTACGCTACCTCGGCATCTTGCTTAAGTACGGACAGACTTTCATATTTTATGCCCGAAAGCTACAGCGGAAGCTCAATCAATCACGGTGTTGAAATTGTCGGCTGGGACAACAATTACGCAAGGAGCAACTTTAACGGCTCGGTTGGCGAAAAGCCCAAAAAACCCGGGGCGTGGCTTGCAAGAAACAGCTACGGCAACAGCAATTCCCTCGGAGGATATTTCTGGATTTCCTATGAGGACAAATATATTTTCGACAGCAGATATCATCCGCTTTATACAATAAATTCTGTTCAGGAAATTGATGAACATACAAGGCTTGAGCAGAATGAAATCTACGGCGCAACAATTGATATTGAAATTGAAAACTGCAATGAGGTTGCATATTTAAACAGATTTGATTTTTCAAACGGTTACAATACGCTCGACAAGGTTATTTTTGAAACAGAGTGTAAAAATGCAGAATATACAATTTATTACGTACCCGACGGTAATTTATCAAAGCCTGTTGACGATAAAAGTAAATGGACAAAGCTCTACAGCACAACGGCGGATTATGCAGGCTACATATGCGCAGACATTTCAGATTATACGCTCCCTCTCGGTTACGGCTCAATTGCGGTTGTAATCAACACCGAACGGCTAAACTTTGGACTTGATTCGTCAGATGAGGAATACAAGAAACCGTCTATTGGAACCTGTGAGTGGGTAACAAACGGAGATACCGGAGAATATATGTTTATTAACGATTCGCATTACGGTGACAGCTATATTTTCTATGACAATAATATGCGTGATTTGCTTGACTGGTACAAGCAGGAAAACAACGACGACCTCGGCGGAACGCTTGTCATAAAGGCTGTAACAACGGGAAACGGTCCAGTGGTTTCGTTACTCGGAGATGTTACGCTTGACGGAAAGGTAAACATAACAGATGCAACAGAAATCCAGAAATACCTTGCAGGCAGTGTTGATTTTTCAGAAGTGCGAAAGCTCAACGCCGACATAAACGGTGACGGAAACATAAGCATTGCCGACGCTACGGCTATTCAGAAAAAAATAGCAGGAATTGAATAAATCGTATGAAAATAAAAGAACGGCTGAAACAGTTTGATTCTGTTTCAGCCGTTTTTGTAAGATAAACTATAATTTGTCGAGTGCCTCGACACGCAAATCGGCAGGGTAGCCCCTGCAGGCAAATCGAGTGGAAAAATCGGATTGTTTGGATAAAACGGTTGCCCGAATTTTAAATTGATATATAGGTAACGTTTCGGGCGACCACACAGGGTCGCCCCTACGGAATAAAATAAACTGTAGGGGCAGCCCTATTTGGCTGCCCGTTGGGTAACAATAAACGCTTCCTTTACAGTCGTAGGGACACGGCGTGCCGTGTCCGTATTGACTATCAAACGTAACC
>DXYG01000094.1 GCA_019415925.1 Clostridiales bacterium | reverse complement strand
CTGTGCCGGTTCCGTCGTCCAAAACGAACTTTAAGAGCTTTTTGGACTTCTTCACGGCTTCGCATTCCTTAACCTTTACGGCACGGAAATCGCTCTTGGAAAAGGTGTCAAAATCCACCTGATCCTGGAACAGTGGCTCGATCTGAACATTGGAAAAATCGATTTTTTCTTCGACCACAGGAGCAGACTCAACAGGCTTTTCTTCCTCCTTGGTCTCGGCCTTTTCGGTCTTATCCTTGTCCAACGGCTTCATTGTCGGGACGAAATCGTACACTCACGACTTAATTCCATTTTGTAAATTTTATCGCCTATACATGGGCTTTTATTCAACCTCTTTACACCATTCCCACTTGTTTCGTGAAAGTAAAAATGAGGTTTGGTGTAAAAAATGGTGTAAATGGTGTATAGCCATATTTAGTTTTGGGTTTTATAGCATTGCTATCAATCCTGTATTTCATTTTACCATCTTCTCGTCATAAAGTAAAGAAAGCACATACCGTGTCTCTACGGCATATGCTCTCTTTCTGATTCTCTGACTATTTACTGATTAAATTGTAATTCCAATCCCTCAAACTCTGACTTTCTTAATTCCTTTGTTACATCTGTATAGATGTTCAATGTCGTAGATACATCTTTGTGTCCGAGTGCGTCCTGAATAACTTTCACATTCACTCCGGCTTCACACATTCTTGTGGTAAATGTATGTCTAAGAGAATGACAGCTAAAGTGTGGAAGTAAAACTTCCGGATTATCATTTTCTAAAAACTGCTTATCATTACAGTTTCGTATAATGCGACGAATTGCTTTATTGAGCGTTGCTTGGTGCTGTGGCTGACCAAAACGGTTTACAAAAATGAAATCCGTATATCCATCAACCGTAGCCTCACAATGCAGTCCAAGAAGTTCCTGCCTTTCTTTTTCCATTAAAAATGCTTCCTTCACAAATTCAAGCATTGGAACTTGTCGCATACCTGCCGGTGTCTTGGTTGTGTTCACATTGAAATAGCAACCTTTCTTGCTTCCTTCGGTTCTGTGGTCATAATAAACAAGCGTATGATTCACATCTATAATGCTTTCGTCTAAATCTATGTCACACCACCTGAGTCCGGTCAATTCGCCCACACGCAATCCAGTTCCGACCATAACCGCAAATATTGGATACCAATACTGTGCTTCCGGTGTGTTCTTCAGATAGTTAAGAAAAAGTTCCTGCTCTGGTTTGGTTAATGCCCTGCGTTTTTCAGTCTTAAAACAATGCGATTTTTTCAATTCACGCAAAACATTGTCCGTTGGATTGCTTCTGATATAATCATCATCTACTGCCATTTCAAAGACCTGATGTAGAACGGTATGTACGCTATCAATCGTTGCGGGTTTCAGATGTCTTTCATCAACAAGACTGTTGTAATATCTTTTTATATCAGTCTTTTTTATAGACATTATGAATTGAGAACCAATCTGATTACGCACGAATGTCTCGTACATATATTTGTAATTCTCAAAAGTATTATTCTTTATTCCACGTTTCAAATCTCTCCAAAGTTCATACATATCGTTAAGTGATGTATAGCGTGCTTCTGCCTTGATACCATCTTTCTTGTCCTTGTCGATTTCATCTTCCTTATATCTTAAATCATCCAAGTTCCTTGCATAAATACAATGTCTTTTACGGTTCTCATCTGTCCATCGGAATTGATAAGTACCGTCCGGACGTTGCGATTCCCCTTTGCGGAGAACCTTTCTTGATTTATCTTTTCTTTTAGTATTTGCCATTGTGTTACCTCCTACAATTCTGTGCTTGAGTCAATAAACTCCTCTAACTTCTCTCGTATAATTAAAAGCCTGTCGCTTCTTGCAATTCTGAAACTGCAATCTTTATCCATCAATAGTGCCTTTAATCTTCGCTCTCCAATACCTGAATAAGCAGCCGCTTCCTCGACCGTAAGACATTTCTTTTCCCAAATCGGTATATCCTCCGGTGGTTGCAATAGCTGTTGCTGATATTCATAAAGTTCAGAACCATCTATTTTGTACATCTACATTCCTCCCCTCAAATAGAACACATCTGGTCTAAATATTCTTCAAATTGTTTGCGTTTAATTAGAGTTCTTTTTCCAATTTTCAATGTAAATTGTTTTGCTTCCGGTTGCTTTGTAAGTTCTCGTATTGTTTCTCTACCAATGCCCGTATATACATACATTTCATCAATAGAAAGTGCTATCTTATGCCACAACGGAACGCTCTCGCTCTTACTGGAAAACCACTCATCACTCAATCTGTTCATCATCTGCACCTCCCTTAAGTTCCGATGTCTGAATAAATTTCTCGAATACTTTTCTCTTGATAAATCTGCGATTACCCATCCACAATACAAATGGGCAGGCATATAGATTTGTTATTTCAATCAGTTTTTTCTCACTGATTCCTGTATAAAAAGACGCTTCTCTTATGGTTAATATAGGCTTATGCTCCAATGGCATTTCTTTTTTGCTTTGCATTTCGTCCTCCTTGTGTTGATGGCATCAGTATATTCATTTTTCTGCGATAAGCCCATTATGCAATCGGACTCATCGCAGATTTGACTTTTTACTATATTGAATACTGCCTTTCGAGGTATTCCTCAAAGGATTTTCTCTTGATTACCCTGCGACTTCCTATCCATATCACAAAAGGGCAGTCCTCCGATTCTGACATTTCATATATCTTATTGGCACTTATCCCTGTGTAAATTGAAGTTTCCGTTACCGATAAAACAGGTTTTAACCAAAGCGGGATGTCATAACTTACAATTTCATATCTTTTCTTAGACATTCTGACACCCCTTTTCTCTTGCGTTGCACTGTCTTTCGGTAATAACATAATCCCAACCGGTTTGATTGCATTTATCACAATGGTCTTTGACCTTTGCAAACGGGTCAAGGCGACGCACGATATAATCAGGATTGTGAATATAATCTTTCAGGCACTTTGGGCAAAGGCAACGGATATTTTCTTTCTTTTCTTCCTTATAAATCCAAAGTCCGAAAGTCTTTTTAAGCGTTATATTTATCCGCCTTAAAAGCTGCTCATCTTCAATCGTTCCGATGTAATCTCTGAGTTCATCTTTGTTTACTGTCTGAAGTTGCTCCAGTAGAACCATTGACGGCTTCTTGAGTCCAAACTCCTGACCGAGCAGGATATGTGACGGCAGGTATCTTTTCTTGATAACGCCTGTTACAGCAGCCACAATAATTGTTGGTGCGTTTCTGTTATAATCATCTGCCTGAATTACAAGTACCGGTCGTGTTCCGCTTTGTACCGAACCTGTTCGTGTTCCAAAGTCGTAGTAGAATAAATCTCCACGGCAAATTGTTTTTTCTTTCATATGTAAAACCTCACATTTCTAAATATTTTGAAGTGTCATTCGTATTCGGAATGAAATAACCCCTTCACTCATTGCACAAAAGGGTTCATTTTGGACACCCAAAATCAGAGATTCTCATAAAATTTCTTAAAATTTTTCTTTGCCGCTTCAATAGATTTGCTGACAGAACTGTGATAAGTACCTTCTTCTACGGCTATTTCACGACAGCTCTTTCCCTCAATGACAAACTTATACAATCTTCGTCCCTGAGCTGGTTTCATCATTGAAAGCACTATTCTAACTTTCTCAATTTCACGCAGACGCTGTAATTCTTTCCTCTCTGCAATTTCTTCTGCTTCTCTGAGTTCAAATGGGTCAACAAAATCTAAGAATGCTTCATTATGGAATTGCTCAAATAAATCATCCTCATAACAAAAAGCATCTAAATGTCTTGCATCTCGCATTTCACATCTATGAGTTTCTCTGTTATCGTCAATAATCACTTTTCCCTGTGCCATAGACAGCAGGACAAATGGAGTGTATCTGCTGATAATATCCGGGTATTTATCCCACAGTTCTTCTTCGGTAAGTTCGGTAATAACTGCCCATTTCTCTGTGCCGGTATATCCGTCATACTCATATTTGAGGTTCATAAGTTTACAATCTCTTGCAAAAAGTTCTTCCTGATTATTTAATTTGTTATTCTTTGTCATTTCCGTAATCTCCTTGAATTTGAATTTTTGAATTGGTTTGAAATCAAAAATTCGGAGATTACGGGTATTTAGCTATCTGGCACTGCCAAACGGTATAAAACATAAAAGTCCTTTCCCAAGTAAGGGAAAAGACCTAATACTGCACGAAGCATAATCGAATAAAACAGCAACAAAAAAAGCACCGTCGAATCTGGACAGCAAAGAATACTTCTATTCTTCACTTATCCGGCTTCGTACGGTGCTTGGTAGTTTAGCAAATAAATTGCTTATCTCCGCTTACTCGATTAGAAATCGTTTCGATATTTACTTGTAATCTTCATCGCCTGCAATTCCTGCCATATCCGTTCCTACGGATTCTGCGGAAGTAAGCGAGATTTAAGATATGGACATTCTTGCATTTTTGACACTTCACACTCAAATGTCCGGTTGCGTCTGAAAAAACTCTTTGTATCCTGAACCCGCAAGTCGGGCAGAGAATATCACGCTCTTTCAGACTTTCTGCTTCTACTCTTGACAGAAGCAATCTCTTTTGTATTTCAGGTGCTACCTGAGTCTGTAACCTCATTGCGAAACACCTCCCAGATTTAACTCATTGGAAATGTACTCAAGGATATTGTGATACTCAAATAGCCCCATATCTCTCAATCTGATAACCAAGGCTGTATAAGATACTCCGATATAAGCTGCCATTCTGCGGATAACTGCTTTATCCTTTGAAGTAATGGTATTATCGCCATAAACTCTTATCGGATTTGACTGATTATATTTCGCCAAGGCATTTTCAATAATTCTTCTCGGCATTAGAAGCGAAGCTCCCATTGTATCTGCCTGCCACTCAACAGACGCAAACATCTGAGCCAGTTCCTCTTTGGAATAACTACGCTCACTGTCATACTCTGCATGAAAGCGTCCTTCACTCGGCATTGCATACATCTTACTCAAGATATGATGTGACGCTTCGTGTGCCATTGTAAACCTGCGACGTCCCTGCTCCTTTTCGGCAAGAAGAAATTTATCAAGTACGATGGTATCTTTCGGGAAAACAAAGGGAATAATTTTTCCGTCCTGATGTACCAGCAGTGGTGTTGCTCCATCTGCCAGAAAGCCAATCCTGCCTGCATCATCTTCTGCGAAAGAAGCGTATTCAATTCGTAACATAAGAAATTCTGTAATGAAATGTTCTATGTCGATGGATTGAATCACTCGATTGCTAAACTTATTAGCATAAGCTGTTATCAAGCCTTCGCTGATTTCTTCCAACTCGGCTCTTGACATATAAATACTCAAGTTGTGTCCACCTCCGACTCCACCTTGTCCGGCGGTGCAACTCCTCCGGCAAAGTTCTGTTGTATTTCCGCACTATCCAAATTGATTAGATAGCGAATTCCTTCAAGTGTTCTCATTCGTCTGTCCTCTGTTATAGTTCTTTGATGATGTGACAAGCCACACCCTGAATGCAGCACTCATCTACAATGATGTCTTTCATCTTCTTATTTTCCGGGTGGAGAATGATTTTCTTATTCTCATCATCTCGGAAGTAGCGTTTCAATGTATTCTGATTATCCACAAGAGCAACTACTATATCGCCCTCATTGGCTTCTACCTGCTTTTTGACAACCACAAGGTCGCCGTCATCAATCCCTGCTTCAATCATAGACTGACCACTCGCTCTTAATATGAAGAAATCTCCTTTGCCGAAAATAGCAGTAGGAAGTGATACATATTCTTCAATATTTTCTTCCTCATACTGAGGACTGCCACAAGGAATAGAACCTACAATCGGTGTCTGTGTCTGTTCGACACTGTACTTACGGGTCACATTGGTATGAATCTCCTGCCCGTCATACTCAATCATATTCTTCTGAGCCATCTCTACCAAGTATTTGTATGCTGTACCTCTGGCAACGCCAACAGCTTCAGCAATCTTTGTAGTCGATGGGGATTGTCTGTTTTGCAGGTAATAATCCTCGATATACTTTTTTATCTCACTCATAAGTTCAGGACTCTTGCTTCTCATACCTGCACCTCGCTTTCTTTTCTATCGGAAGCAGTTTGCTTTCGATAGTTTTATTATACCTGATACGAAAATTTTTTCAAGTAGGTTTTTCGCAAAAGAAAAGAGGTGTCGCAGTTTGCTAACACCTCTCCATTCTTTAATATTGACTTTACGCTTTATGCAGACCATCTACATAAATGCAAATCTGCACTATTCATTCTCTTTCATATCTTCAGTAGCTTTTGTAAGCATTTGTCTGTATTGCTCTTTCAAGTTTTCCGGTGCAAGTATCTGTACCTTGCCATTAAAGCCAAACACCCAACCGAAAAAGGTTGGACTGGCTGATACTTCGGTCTGTACTCTGAAAGACGTCATATCATACGCAAGGGTTGTCACATCTTCTCCGAAACGGTCAACCATTGTTTTCATCAGGCTGTTATCACACCGTAAATCCACAAGGACTTTTTCGCCTGAGAACATAAAGAAAACTTCCTTTGTGTAATTCTCAATATCAAAATCATCCGGCATAGGAATAATGTCCTTATCCAATATCTCCGGCTTGGAAGCAATACGGTCTACCCTGAAATTGATAACTTTGCTTTTCTTCTCTGAATATCCGAGAACATAATAATAGTCCCCACACCAGAGAAGTTTATACGGACTGAGCTTATACACTTCGCCCTTGTTCTTCAAAACCTTTTTCTTTAATCCGGTATAATCGTAATACTGGAAAAAAATCTGTTTACCTGCGTTGATGGCATCGTTTATAGCGTCAATGATATAATATATCTGCTCATTATCCGGCTTAATGCGATTGACCACATAGTTATTACGCTTCAACTTTGCCACCTGCCCCGGACTGGTCATCGTATGTATATTCTCAATCAGAGTTTCGCTTTTCTTCTTTGTAATGAACTTCGATGACTCCACTGCATCTATCAGCAGTTTCAGTTCCGGCAGTTCAAACTTGCGGCTGGCTACAAAGTATTTGCTCTGCGTAGAATGGATAGTAACAATGTCCATGCCAAACTCCTGAAGTGCAGCAATGTCTTTCGTAACAGTAGTTCTATGTGCAGATATTCCGTATTCATCATTCAATATATTGATTAACTGTGTTGTGGAAAGAGGATTTTCTTCATCGGTTCTTTCCAGTAAAATCTTTTGTAAATATAAAATCCTTGGCTTTGTTTCCATAATTTTTATATACCTATCGCTCCATCAATAGTATCTGTCTACTTTTTCTTTTTAGGCTTAGGTGCTGGTAATTCATCGTACATTGCATTAAATAGTCCTGTTAAAAATTTCTTATTATCCACATCTTCTACAAGCAGCATTTCCTTTGCCCCATCATACGGCAATTCATAAGTAGCTGTCGGCATATATGAAATTGCTGATTTTATCGGTTTTACAAGTAATCTGTCATCATAAATTCCGCCGACAATTTTACCACGATAATAAATAATATATTCGCCCATCATCGCACGGAAAGTAATCTCGTCCAATTCTGCCAACTGTTCTAATATAAATTTCAAATATTCTTTACTTGATGCCATTAGTTGTCCTCCGACCTAATTTCATTTTACTCGATTTCTTTTTTATGATTCAAGTGTATTCCAATATGTCCAATCCCCAATATGATTGCTGCAACAAATAAAAACGGGTTTTTGCCATATATACTCAATAGACAAAATGCACATACTGGCAATGTTGCACCTGCCACCGGAATACCCAGTAAGCTGCTGTACATATCCTTCATTGTCTTAGCACTTCTGAAATATCTAATCCAATACACCTCATATAAGACCATCAAAACAAATGCAATCAAAAGTATTACAGTCCAACCGGATATTTCATTGATATTAAAATCTCTGAATATCAATGACAAGCAGGTTACAGAAATTTCTCCCACTCTTTCAAATAACAGCAGTACCCTGTTTTCATTTTTCACATACTTATCATAATCTTTCGGCTTATTTTTACTCCATACAATATTTGGTAGCATCAGCATCAATAAAAATATTAAACCTATATATGAAAATCCAAAATTTACATTCATTATTGTATCTCATTTCCAAGCAATTTACGCCTTTTTATTGGGTGTCTTATTACCGTTTTGCATTTCTCCGGTGCAACTTTTCTTGGGTCTGATAAATAGATTTCGTGATGGCGTCGCTCATCAGTAAAATCATTTACATAACCGTTTTCTTCAAGATATTTATCCATCATCGCCACGGTTGCAGGTTCATCATCAAACGCTCCTATATGCATTATCTGTACGCACAAACCTTCGTCAATACTCAAGAACTCTGCACCAGAGCAATCCATCTTTTTCTTTTTTGAAGCAGTTTCCACCGCCCAATCAAAATCTTTCTTTGTAATAAAATCAGGCAGACGAATAACAGAAATCCAGTTGAAAGCTGATTTATCAGTATAATCTATACTTTCAACATTGTCCTGCCACCAAAAGCCCTCAAGCGGTGGTACAACATATTCAAAAAATCCTTCTATTTTGTAATCCGTCTTATAGCTCATCTTGAGAGTATATGCAACAGCATACAAAACACCAATAGCAGTTTTATATTCTCCGCCTTCTTCATTAGGATTTCCTTTACCTCGTACCGCTATATAATTTGCCTTTGGAATTGTCACAATCTGCGGCTTATTCTTCGGCATATAGAACTCTTTATATTCTTTCTTAAAATCGAATGCCATTTGTTTATCCTCTCTGTAAAATCATTTTTACTTACCTTATAATTCAATTTATAAAACACAATTTGTATATATTTCAAATAAGGCTAAAAGGAATAAATCTTCCATTGTTTCTATAACTTCTCCATCGTATCCGCCCGGAGAACCGTATGATTTGTCAATGTTTTTATTTTTATTCCCATAGATTGCTGCAAACTCTGCTATAACAGTAACCAACTGGCACGCCTCTATTTCTTTGCAACTTCCAAAATTATATTCCACCGACAACTGCTGAATTGGTGTTTTCTTTTTGTCATTGCTGTTAAACGCATTAGCCAAAACATCTGTAATATGATTTTGATACTCAAACTCTTGATGTGGAATTGGTTTATCAGCATAATATTCTAAGCTACGAGCAAAATACTTCCCTCCATCGTAAAAAACACTTTTATCATCAGGGAAATGTTTATTTAGCACACTTTCTATTGCAGCCAAACACTTTTCATAAATATTGTACTCACTGACTCGTAAATCCAAATCACAATATTCCAAAATTCTATTTTGAACCTCTTTAGTACAACAGCAAAACTCTCTATACATCTCTCTGTTGTAATAAAACAAATCATTATACATCGTGGCTATTGCACATAACGGAATAAGTCCTCTGTCCTTATAATATTTAGAAATAAATGATACCGCTTGTGCTTTTACACTTTCTTGATGACGTTGCTCATCACGCTTGTCCTGCCTTTTTTCAAACCTCTCCATACGGTTGCTTTGTCTTATTTGCAAGACTGCAATAATAACCGTGACTATTAAAGCAACTCCCGCACAAATAATACTTATCCAATCTGAAACACTCATCATATAGTTTCTCCTTCTACTGTAAACGATAATTTAGAGCA
>DXYG01000093.1 GCA_019415925.1 Clostridiales bacterium | reverse complement strand
CACGAAAATAATGGAATCTGGGATAGTCAACGGAAAACGATATTTTGTACCGTTTTTTTATTGCCCAAATATATTTATTTCCACTCAAGAAAAATTAAATGAATACAATTTAAATTCTACTGATTTTTCATATATAGAATTATCTAAAAAACTTTCAGAAGAAAAAGATTCCTACTCGCTTTTTGGAAATGAAAGTGATAACTATAGTTTTTTGTATTCATTTATAGATAGCTATGTCAATTTTGATGATAAAACAACAAATTTTGATGCCAATGTTTTTTTAGAAAATATAGATTATATTAAGAGCGTGGTAAATAATGATAATACCGATGTAAATACATATTACGATGTATGTGATTCGGAAAACAACGGTTGTATATTGTCTACTCCTAAGTCACTTTTGGGAGGTTCGATAGGAGGAGTAAAATCTGCTTATTACAATATTTTTTTACAAGATAAAACTCCTATTATTTTGCCAAACTTTAACGATGAGAACAAAATAACTGCTTATGTTGAGTGTGGAATAGCTATAAATCAAAAATCAGATAAAAAAGATAAGGCATTAAGATTTATTGAATATTGTTTAAGCGAGGATGTTCAAGAGTATTGGTGCGGAAGTAGGAGCGATAAAGAATTTTCAGGCACAAATCAAATATCCTTACCGGTGAATAATAAAGCTTTTGATTATGCTGTTGAAGTTGAAACCAACGAGGAGTGGGATCACAATGAAGACGGAGAATTTGACGAAAAAGAAAGAAAATTTTCTGAAAATGTGGATTCAATATTTTGGAAAGATTATTTGGGTATAATTAAGGATATAAGTGAGTGCACCTTATATGATTATAAAGATTTGGAGAATACTTATTATAACTCGTCAGTAATTGGTGACATAGTTGATAAATATTTAAAAGGAGATATTTCTACGGATATGTTTGCTAGCCAAATTACGGCGGCAACGGAAATTTATTTAACGGAATAGACTAAGGTGTATCATGACTAAATTCAAATGTATTTCGCAAAACGATGAAACAGATTGCGGCCCAGCTTGTCTGGCCGCAATTTTTAGAAAATATGATTTAAAGGTTTCAATAGCAAAAATCCGTGACATTGCAGGAACAGACCGACAAGGTACAAGTGCATATGGACTTGTTAAGGTGATAGAATATTATGGCTTTCAGCAAAAGGTTGTTGAGGCGGATAAAACTGCATTAACTTCTAAATTGCCACTGCCTGCTATTGCTCATGTCGTAATTGACAATTCCTTATTGCATTATGTGGTTATAACTAAAGTTAAGGGTGATACTGTAGTAGTTTCCGATCCTGCAAAAGGAATTGTAAAGTATAAAAAAGAAGAATTTCTTAAAATCTGGACTAATGTATTAATTCTTATTGCACCAACAATTAAATCGCAAAAGGGAAATAAAAAGCAAAGCACGTTACTAAGTTTTTTTTGCCTGCTTATTTCTCAAAAATGGCTACTGTTGAGAATTTTTATTCTGTCTATGATACTGACCTCAATAGGAATTATTACTTCTTTTTATTATCAGATTTTAATGGATAATATAGTTCCAAGCTCTTCTTTAGAAATGCTGAACTATGTGTCAGTTATTACTTTGTGTTTATTCTTTGTGCAGGTAGGACTGAATTTTTTAAGAGGTTTTTTAATTGTAAAAATGGAGCAAAACATTGATATCCCTATTATGCTTGGATATTATAATCATGCTTTGATTTTACCCATGAAGTTTTATTCTATGCGTGATACCGGGGAAATTATTTCCCGATTTAGCGATGCTTCGAGTATAAGAGATATTGTATCGGAAGCGTCATTAACAATTATGATGGATACTATTATGGCAGTCGTAGGTGCAGTAGTTTTATTTAACAGCAACAGGCTATTATTCTTGATATCTGTAGTTATGCTTTTTTTATATGGGATAATAGTTTTTGTATATAATAAACCAATTAAAAAAATCAACAGAAAAATAATGGAGATGAATTCTAAGGTTACCTCTCAATTTATTGAAACTGTAAATGGTATCGAAGCTATTAAAGCTTTTAATCAGGAAGATAACGAAAAAGAAAAAACAGACAAATTGTATAGGAAATTTTTAAAAAAGGTATTTAACGGAGGTGTATTATCTCTTAGTCAGCAAACTATTACTATGTTTGTTGCCGTTGTAGGAGAACTTGTCATTTTGTGGGTTGGCGTTGCGTATGTAATTAAGGGAGAACTAACACTCGGTGAACTAATAACTTTTAATGCGCTTTTAGGTTATTTTATTGAGCCAATTAAAAATTTAATTAATCTTCAGCCAAGTATTCAAACTGCCGTTGTTGCGGCTGACAGATTGGGAGAAATTTTGGATATAGCACCGGAGTATAGTTCTGAACAAGGCAAAGCCAACAACAAGATAGAGTTTGAAAAGATTTTAATTTCAAATTTAGATTTTAGATATGGAACAAGAGATCTTGTCCTGAAAAACATTAATTTGGAAATTCTTTGCGGAGAAAAAATAGCCTTTGTAGGAGAGAGCGGATCAGGTAAAACCACTTTAGCAAAATTATTTATTAGATTGTATGAGCAGGAGAAAGGAAGTATTAAGTTTGATTCCTGTGATATAAGGGAATTTTCAATAAATCAAATAAGAAATAGTGTTTCTTACATATCGCAAAATACTTTTCTTTTTAGCGGAACAATAAAAGAAAATTTGTTATTTGGTAATTCTAATACAAATGATAATGATTTATCAAGAGTTTGCAAAATGTGCGAACTTGAGGAATACATTAATAGCTTGCCATTAAAATACAACACAAGAATAGAAGAAAACGGCAAAAACTTATCCGGCGGTCAAAAACAACGTTTAGCAATAGCAAGAGCTTTAATAAAAAATCCGAAAATTTTAATTATGGATGAGGCTACGAGTAATCTGGATTATATTACCGAAAAAACTATTGAAAATACTATTAATAAGTTTTCGGCGAATATGACAACAATAATTATTGCACATAGACTGAGTACAATAAAGGATTGTGATAAGATTTTTGTGTTCAAAGACGGTCAGATAGTTGAAACCGGAAATCATAGCGATTTACTAAAGCAAAGGGGGTATTATTATCAACTTTGGAATGGACAAGATAAGAACAATATTCAGGAATGATATTATGAAAAGAAAATTGTTGAGAAGAAAAAGAAAGGAGCATATAGCAGCATATCTGTTTATATTGCCATCATTTTTAGGAATATCAGTATTTTACGTTGTACCATACATAATTTGTTTTATAAAAAGCCTATACGTTGGAAACACTTTTGTAGGAATAGAAAATTACATACAGCTTTTTCAAAATAATACATTTTTGCTCGCTCTTAAAAATACAGCAATATTTACTGTTGTAGCAATACCGCTTTTAATGGTGATTTCGTTTTTGATAGCTTTGTTTCTTAATTCTTTTAAGAAAATATCGTCGTTTTTCAGAAGTGCTTTGCTAATCCCTGTTGTTGTGCCTGTTGCTTCTCTTATTTGCGTGTGGCAGGTGATATTTGACGATTACGGCGCAGTAAACGGACTTTTGAATTCCCTTGGATTTAATACCGTTGAATTTTTTAATTCCGAATTTTCAATGGTGATGATAATTTTTATTTACGTTTGGAAATACTGCGGATTTTGTGTGATTTTGTTTACGGCCGGACTTGCCAATGTGTCGCAGACACTCTATGAAAGCGCAAGGCTTGATGGTGCAAGTTCATTTCAAATAGTTACAAGAATTACTATACCGATGATTACACCGACAACATTTTTTGTTTTCCTTATGGAATTGATTTATTCTTTCAAAATCTTCCGTGAGGTCTTTGCATTGTTTGGTGATTATCCGAATTCAAATGTCTATTTTCTGCAAAACTTTATCAATAATAATTACTACAATCTAAATTATCCGAGATTGTCCTCAGCCTCAATAATTTTGTCAGTGTTTATGATAATTGTACTGCTTGCTTTCTTCATTTTCGAACGAAAGCACAGCTTTGCAGAATAGGGGGCAGTAAAGTGAAAAGAACGATAAAAATTATTAAGTATATTTTTCTTATTTTAATTACAGCAATTTTTATTTTTCCTGTTGTATATATGATTGCCTGTTCGTTTATGCCGAATTCACAGGTTGGCTCAATGCTCGACTTTACAAACGGAGAATATAAGGAGATTAACCTCATCCCTGAGATGTTCTCGCTTGAACAGTATTATCAAGTGTTTTTCAGAAGACCCGAATATCTGTTGAAATTTTGGAACTCCGTAATCATTACCTTCCCTACGGTAATCGGTCAAGTTATAGTTTCCTCTTTGGCGGCATTCGCCTTTGCAAAGCTGAAATTTACCTGCAGAGATAAACTGTTTTTTATTTATATTGTCTTATTGATTCTACCGCTGCAGGTAACACTTGTACCGAATTATATTGTTCTTGACAATCTTGAACTTCTTAATAACTTTCTTGCAATAATATTGCCCGGCACTTTTTCTGCATTTGGAATCTGCCTTTTAAGGCAAAGCATAAAATACATACCGGACTCATCAATAGAAGCAGCACGCATTGACGGTGCGTCATATTTTAAAATTTTTACAAACATTATTCTGCCACAGATAAAAGGCGGACTTATAACCCTTACTTTACTGTGCTTTATTGACAACTGGAATGTTGTTGAACAGCCGCTTATCTACTTTGATGATGAGGCTATGTATCCGCTTTCAATAGGTTTATCTGATATAAGCAACTCTGATTACGGAATTGTCTTTGCCTGCGGAGTTATGTTTATGATTCCGGCATTACTGATTTATTTGTACGGGCAAAAAGATATTGACTCACCATTTGTTCAAGTTGATAAAAACTAGGAGAACGGCTTATGAAAAAAGAAAAGTTAAAAAAGTATTCAATACGATTTGGTGTTGCATTTTTTATTGTACTTGCCTTTCTTACATACTTTTCAAGTACAATAGATAATATGCTTTTGCCACAGGTGAAAGTCACACAAATATCATACGGCACTATTGACGGGAATCAAAGCAGTGACGACAGGTATTTAATACCGATTTCTGCGGTTATTGCTATGGGAGATACCGGCTCAGTGTTTGTTACAAGAACAGACGAAAATAACAAGACAACCGTTAGCGAAGCTACTGTAAATATTGAAAACAGTGATGACCTGTATTATGAAGTGACTTCTGATGATATATACGGTGGTATTGAGGTTGTATATTCAACATCAAAGAGTATTTCAAACGGCGACAGGGTGCATATTGCCGAGGAGGAGTAGCAGATGTCAAAGAAGAGAATTTTATCTGTCGTTTTGATAACTGCACTTAATCTGGCTGTTTTTTGCACTTGTTTTTATATAAGCGGCAATGCACTTGATCAGCTGACGAGTATAACTCAGATGAATTATAATCTGAAGTCAGATTCTTTGCCTTTGACAATTAAAGATATCGAAAGCCTGTCAGCTCGAATTTCATTAAACCAGGTCAGTTTTTGTGCAGATCTTTATGAAACAATTGTTAAAGAAGAAACAGTTACTCCTGTTCTTACAAATGAATTTTATTTTGAAATTTACGGACAAAAACTTAACGGTGACAGTATTACTAAGGAGAATATAGAAAATAAAGACAAGGTTGCAGTTATCTCAAGCAGTCTTGCACTTAAATTGTTTTTTAATACAGATGCAGTCGGGAAGACAATAACGCTTAATGATGAAGTCTATACGATTTGCGGTGTTATTCAGGAAAGCGAAAACATTATTAACAGTCTTTCGAGTGATGGAAAGCAGAGAATTTACATTCCTTATACCTGTTATAGTGGATATGAAAATTGTGATGTATATACTATTTCATATGACAATTCGGCAAGCTCTGCACCATTAATTGAGCAGATGAAATTATCTCAATACCACTCGACAAATTTTTCTGAAAAAGCAAAGGTAATCAAAAACTTTGAACACATTATATATCTGATACTATTCATTGCTTTGTGTTTTATATCGATGAAACTATGGTACAGAATTTGCAAAAAACTTATCAAAGATATAAAAGAAAATCTGAATGAAATTTACTTTTTAAATTCTTTTAAATCCATACCACACAAATACACTTTATTGATTATAACGGTACTTGGCATACCCACTGTATTGTTAGTAATATTTCTTCTGTCTGATTTTAACATTTTTATAATTTCCAAGTACATCCCATATGACAATATTTTAGATGTGTCTTATTACATATCAGCTGTTGTTAAAAATTCAAATAATATTAATTCTCTTGCATTGATGGGCAATACTTTTCTTGTTAATCTCTACTCAAGTTCTTTTTCAGTCCTTGTGTGGTTGCTGGTTATATTTGCGTTGTTTTCTGTAGTTCTTTTTAGTATTGTTAATATAATAATAAATAGAATAATTTTGTTAGTT
The DNA here is from genome assembly GCA_019415925.1 of Clostridiales bacterium. Taxonomy (GTDB): domain Bacteria; phylum Bacillota; class Clostridia; order Oscillospirales; family Acutalibacteraceae; genus Ruminococcoides. Next base: position 3,674 of record DXYG01000093.1, on the reverse strand, counting down.
CAAAATAGAGGCTAAGATTACTCAATTTTTAGAGAAAGGAAAATTTATACAATGTTATTAAAATTTGAAAAACTCAGGGAAGAGCGACCAAAAGTTAGAAGAGCCTTTGATGAAATAAGTGATTTTTGTGATAAAATGTTAGTTGTAAACTATATTATTCTGTTTGTTTGTTCTGTAGTCTTAATTGGTGTACCAACTGCATTAGCTTTTTTATCCTGTCCTGAAGATATTCGTGTATGGATTGCGTCAATTGTAGGCGGAATTTTATCTCTGGTTGTTATTCCGCTGTTAATTAATCATATAAAACGCAAACAGAAAATGGTTGACGAATTATATGAAAATAATAAGCCTTTATATGAAAGATTGAGTGATATATTAGTCAAGTTGTTAGCGGATGAATACATTGCTCATAATAAAAATGTACGTGCTGAAATGAATACTGCTGCAAAACAAAATCTAATTATATCTCCATTAAAGAAGTTTATTTGCGAAAATTATGAGAAAATGTGCAATACATTTTCGGTGAGTTTAATATGGGATATTGTTGATGTATATAATGAATGTTTGAATGATATTACAAAATATAGCAATATTCGAGCTAAAGTCAGAAAATGTTTTCGTAATATGAGAAGAGATTCAGGTGCAAAAGGTTCATTTTATATTAATCAGGGTGTAATAACTATGCTTTGTTCTGATAATAACGAAAATAGATAAAATACATAAGAAATAATTTAATATATGCTTGTTAAGTGTCGACAGGTTTTAGCTTTTAATGCTATACTTGTCGGCATTATTTTTTGCCATTTTTGCATTAAAAGCAGAAAGGGCAAAATGATTTATAGAAACAAAAGTCCTCCAATTGATCTGAAATAAAGAATTCAGGATTGATTGGAGGCATTTTTATGAAATGTATAAGTTCAAATATTAAAGAAATAAAAATAATTGATTTAAATGAAGAGTATCCCGGATTGACATCAAATGTCCGCTGGGCAGTTGTGTCCGATATGAATTATCAGGAGCTTTCAAATGAATTTGGTGAAGAACTCCAGGCATTCACTCCGTTTCTTATTCTTACGGAAGAACAGGGTGAAGAAATTATTAGGTATAACCGTAATCAAGAAAAATTTGATTGGCGTATGCGTAACAAAGAAGATTTTATCGGATATGAAGATGGAAGAACTGAAAGCGTACATAAGGTGAGATGTGGTGAAAATCTTATAAGTTCAATAGAGCTTAAAGATGAATATTCAGCTTTATATTCCGCTTTAGATGATCTAACTGATAAACAGAGAGAAAGGATTATATTGAACTATATAAATGGTTTGTCAGAAAGAAAAATTGCCGTTTTGCAGGGGGTGTGCCAGAAATCCGTACATGAATCTATTGCATCAGGATTGAAAAAATTAGAAAAATCAGAAAAATTAAAAACTTTTTTGAAAAATACCCCCTCAAAAGCTTATTCCCACTCCTAATTAATGAAGGGGTTATTTTCCAACTCCTGTTGAACCTTGAAAACTGAATATCAGCACATCAGATACATTCCTTCTGCTGTTCGGAACGGACAAGCCACATGAGCGAACATATTTTATATATCTTCAGGTCTCAGACATTGAAAGGCAAATTCAATGACGGCGATGACAGGCAGAGGGGATAATGATACTTCCGTCCAGTCACAGCTCGAGCGAGATAAAACCGTCGCAAGCAATGAGGGCGGCTGTGGGAGATCCTCACGGTGGTGAAATTCCAATGAGGCTATAAATGCAGTAGCCGTCTGATGTGTTCCTTGTCGCAGGGTATCGAGGATAAATAGCGACAATAGGATAGCGTGAAAATTAGAGCTATCCACAAACGATTGATATTATCCCGACAGCAGAAGATTTTTTGTTTTCTGCTGTCGGGGTATTTAGAAGAAAATTACTGAAAGAAGGTGTTAAAATGTTAGGCTTTATTATAGGACTTTTTATAGGAACATTTATCGGCGTATGCATTATGTGCCTGTGCAATGCAGCGGCAAAAGCTGATGAGCAGATGAAATATAATATAGATGACAAAAAATAAGGAACAGGTGATAATTTGAACGAAAACTATATAAATGAAAATAACATTGATTCAGAACACAGAATAGAATCTGTTATAAACGACTGCAAGGTCACAATCTACTTTTCTAAAAACAGAAATAACCATGTTGAAAGAAATGTTCTTGAGAATCTTTTGGATACATTTGAGAACAGAATGAAAGCTCAGATTGGATGCTGAATTTCTTTCAATTTATTTTTGGATTTCGCTGGATATTATAGGAATTATGTAGTATTGTTGGTTTGCAAAAATCGTATGAAAAGGTGATAAAATGAAAAGAGTATATTGCTTGTACAGAGTATCAACTAAAGGTCAGGTTGATAAAGATGATATTCCAATGCAGAAAACCTCGTGCAGAGAATTTGCTGAACGCAACGGCTGGACAATTCTGAAGGAGTTTCAGGAAAAGGGCGTGTCGGGATTCAAGGTGTCGGCAAGCGACCGAGATGCTATTCAGGATTTGAAAGCCGCCGCAGAAAAGAAAGAATTCGATGTGCTCCTTGTCTTTATGTTTGACAGAATAGGCAGAATTGATGATGAAACCCCGTTTGTCGTCGAATGGTTTATAAAGCACGGCATAGAGGTGTGGAGCGTTAACGAGGGCGAACAGCGTATGGATAATCATGTGGACAAGCTTATGAATTACATACGATTTTGGCAAGCCAACGGTGAAAGTCAGAAAACGTCCGCTCGTGTTAAAACTCGCCTTAACCAGATGACGTTAGACGGAAAATTTACCGGAGGTGTTGCACCATTCGGTTACAAACTTATCAAAAGCGGTGAAATCAATAAAAAGGGAAAAGAGCTTATGGATATAGTCGTTGACGATGATGAAGCTCCGATAGTTAAGAAGATATTTGAAATGACAGTCAAAGAAGGCTACGGTTCATATCGAATGGCTGACTATCTGAACAGTCACGGCATCAGAACCCATAATAACAGCAAATTTCAATGCAATACGGTTAATCGTATTCTTAAGAACAGATTATATTGTGGCTATCTAGTATCAGGCGGTGTTGAATCACCGTATATTGAAAGACTGCATATCATAGATGAAAATATCTTTGAGCAAGCACAGTTTATACTGAAACAACGCTCATCAAAAAATGAAGAAAAACAGCAAATCGCAAGAACAACAAAAGGCAGTACATTGATGTCAGGAAATATATACTGTGCCCACTGCGGTCAGAAGATGGTATCAACAAGCTATATCGACAGATACGACAGGGCAGACGGCAGTCAGTATAGAGTACGCAGACAGCGGTATATTTGTACCAATAAAGCAATGAAAAGAGGAGCTTGTGACGGACAGTCGGCTTATGTAGCACACAGAATTGACGGTGCTGTGATTGAAACGCTGAGAGATTATCTCGCCAAAATCAAATCGACGCCAAAAGATATAGCACTGGAAAAACGCTACAAATCCGAAATATCGGAGTATAAAAGAAAGCAGACTAAACTTGAAAAAGAGATTGAAAAGCTGAAAAGGCAGGTAGTCGAATTGTCTGCCGAAATAGGACGATCACTACTCGGTGAAAGCCGTTTCACTCCCGATATACTGTCAACTTCTATTGACAATACAAACGATTTGCTCCATA
>DXYG01000092.1 GCA_019415925.1 Clostridiales bacterium | reverse complement strand
GACCGAAATTTTTAATTTTTTTTTGCGAGTCAACTCACCGCTAAATTATGGTTTATCATACCCAAGGAATAATCATATCAGATTATATTATTATATAACTTTTGCATAGTTAAATCAACACAAACGCTGATTTTGGAACAGCTTTTTCAATATTTTACATCAAATTCGCATTTTACTTGATTTTTTTACATATTTTTGCTACTATTATAAAGTATTCTTTACAAAATCTATAACACACAGGAGGAAAGAATGATTAGCACCAACAACATTATAGTTCTTTGTGCGTTTGCCGCTTACATGGTAATGATGATTGTAATCGGCTTTGTCTACTCAAAAAGCACCAAGAACAACGAGGACTACTTTCTGGGCGGAAGAAACTTAGGCGGCTGGACTGCGGCGCTTTCGGCGCAGGCTTCCGATATGAGCGGCTGGCTTCTTATGGGACTTCCCGGCTCGGTATATCTTGCAGGTACAGGCGAAGTGTGGATTGCAGTCGGTCTTTTAATCGGCACAATTCTGAACTGGTATATAGTTTCGGCAAGACTCAGAAAATACACAATTGTTGCAGGTAACTCGCTTACCATTCCAAGCTTTTTCCAGAATCGCTACCGTGACAAGAGGGGTATCATCAAAATCGTTTCCGCTGTTATTATCGCAGTGTTCTTCACGGTTTACACTGCGTCGGCTTTCAGCTCGGGCGCAAAGCTTTTTGCTACTCTGTTCTCCGACGGAAATGCAGAAACAGGAAACTACAACACGATTTATATAGTCGGACTTTGCGTAGCCGCACTCGTAATTCTTGTGTACACCTTTATGGGCGGCTTCAAGGCTGTTTGTACGACCGACCTTATTCAGGGCTTGCTTATGCTTATTGCAATTATGTCTGTTCCGATTCTTGCATATGCAACTCTTACTTACAAAACAGGATTCTCGGATGCACTCATTTCAAACGGTGTTTCAAATCCCGACAACTTCCTTAATTTCCTGAAAAATGACGACGGCACTCCGATTTCTGCCGTTTCGATAATTTCAAATCTTGCATGGGGACTCGGCTACTTCGGTATGCCCCACATTCTTGTAAGATTTATGGCTGTAAAGAGCAACAGCGAAATCAAAAAGTCAAGAAAAATTGCAATTGCGTGGGTTGTTATTTCACTTGCGGCATCCTGCCTTATCGGTCTTGTTGCAAGAGGTTACCTCACCACAGCACTTGAGGGTTCTTCAAGTGAAACCGTATTTATCCGCACAATTCAGCAGTTCTTCTCGGACAACGGCATTTTAATCTTCATCGGCGGTATTTTCCTCTGCGGAATTTTGGCGGCTATTATGTCAACCGCTGACAGCCAGCTTCTTGTTACTGCCTCGGCTGTTTCGGAGGATATGTACAAGGGCGTTATCAAAAAGGACGCTTCCGAAAAGAACGCACTCCGGGTAGGTAAAATTGCAGTTATCGTTGTTGCAGTAATCGCATTCTTTATTGCTATTGACCCCAATTCAAGCATTATGGGACTTGTTTCCGACGCTTGGGCAGGCTTCGGTTCGGCATTCGGCCCTGTTGTACTGCTTGCGCTGTTCTGGAAACGCTCAACGCTTGCAGGTGCAATTTCAGGTATGGCTACGGGTGCACTCACCGTTATTGTGTGGGACTATCTGCCGCTTGTAAACGGTGCAACACTCTACAGTGCAACAAACCTCTATTCACTTGTACTCGGCTTTGCATTTGCACTGATTGTAAACGTAGTTGTATCATTGCTCACAAAGAAACCGTCTAAGGAAATTCTTGATGAGTTTGACTCAATCAAAACAATTGAGATTTAATTATAACAAAAAGACTTTGACATTATATCCAAGGCTCCCCTTTTTTGAGGGGAGCTGTCATTTTGCCTGCAAAATGACTGAGGGGTGGAGATGAACTTTTCCTCATTTTTGTATGTTCTTCTCTCCCACCACCCTTCCCTCAAGGGAAGGCTTTGATATATCTTAAAAGTTGACTATTTTAAATTTGACATTTCTGCTTTTAAACAGTCTACAAGACCGCTTACAATCGTGTAAGCGGTCTTTTTTTACACATTTTCAGTTTTATATTATCTTAGCTAACAGATTACCTTTCAAAATACATTTTCAATCAAATCAAAGCGCAACACCGAACATTGCGACTATAAGAACAAAAAAACGAAACACCCGAACACCCACGGCAATACCAATGGGGAAGGCGTAAACCACACGGCAAACCGAACACCCAACGCTATACAAGCGGGACGGCAACAGGGAACGACACCCGACCACCTAACGCTATACAAGCGGAAGGCAAGGGCGCACCGCCACAGACGGCACACCCCACCCCAAAACGCTATACGAGCGGACATCAAACACAGGCACATCGCAGGCGTTCCATTTAACCCACCCCAAAAATCTATATATACGAAAGGAAGTATTTTATGACAAAACAAATATTTTGCAAGAATTGTGGTCGTGAATTTACACTCACAGAAAAACAAATTGATTATTACTTAAATCAAGATTGGAAAATACCAAAGCACTGCCCGCCCTGCCGAAAAGAGAGTCGGCAAGAAAAATCAAGTCAATATTACGGTTTATATGAGGCAATAGCAAATTACACACCTTGTAAGAAACGCAGGCAACGAGTTCATTACCACCCTCATATTGCAGGAGGTTATAGATGAAAAAGATGTTATTTTGTTTAGATTGCGGTCATATTTTTTCGCTTTCCGCAAACGACATTAAAAGATATAAACTCAAAGGACTTCATATTCCTACACATTGTCCGATGTGTAGGAATATCACTTGGCATAAAGCAAGAAAATTATCAAAACGAGCATCTAAATACGAAAGGAGCAAACATAATGGAAGAGTTTAATTTAACAAAGGAAATCTGCAAAGCCTTAGAAACAGCAAAACAGGAAAGCAAAAACAATATTTATATTTTAAAACCCGATATAATTCAGAAAATAAATATTCTTGATCACTTACTCAAAAGAGTAAATCACACTATTAACTTTTACGCTGACACAAATTCAATAGAGATTTGTATTCTTGAATATGTACTTGACAGTTGCATTTGCGATCTAAAACAAGTTTTTCTGAACGTTGATTTGTTTGTAATAGATTCACTAAAAACCGGACAAGTCTCTATTGAAATGAAAATTTTAAACGCTGCTAAAATCATAAGGAGGAAATAAAAATGCTTGAGGACATCTTCTTTATAATTGCATATGGAATTATGGGGTTAATCCATGACAGAAAATATGGTTGTTTGACTGCCATTGCCGTTGTGATTATAGTGATCATTATTATAGCTTCAATTGCATATTAATTATAAAAACCACAAATGACTGCATTTAAAAGAATCTTGTACAAAATCACAGCAAGATCCACCATTAGTTTACTGTGTTGCATCAGAACCAACCTAAAAAACATCCTTATCTGGCGTTACCGTTTACGTACTCTTTTTTATACAAAGCTGACACAATATATATTTTAAACTATTGAAAACACCGCTCATTTATGATATTATTATAGGGAAAATTACCAAAAAGGAGAATAAACATTGGAAGGCTTTAACGAACAGGTTGTTAAAAGAGCTAACAAACCTAAAAATCTTATAATCAAAATTCTGTCTGTTCTGATTCTCATTATGATTCCGATAGTATTTTCAATGCTCGCATTTGTAATTACGGCGTATATGTTCTACATAGGTCTGTTTTTGTTTATGGGCGGAATTTACGTTGTATGGTACATAATCACCTCACAGAGAGTTGAATTTGAATATTCTGTTGCAGGCGACGAGCTGGAAATTTCAAAGGTTATTTCACTACGCAAAAGAAAGCGTGTCTGCAAGGTGCCGATAAGAGAAATCGAAAACCTTGAAAAGGGTGAAAAGTCGGTTGACGGTATGAAATTTTCAAAAAGCTTTATTGCCGCCCGTGACATTGACGTTGACAGCGAAAATTATTATGCCGTTTTCAACAGCGCCGCTTACGGCAGATGCCTGCTCATTTTCTCACCCAATGAGCAGATTTTAGAGGGTATGAAAAGGTATCTTAATAAAGATATTGTTTTAAAGCTGTTTTACAACAGAAATGCAGGTTGATTTAATGGAGCAAACCGACAGAAATATTGTTAAAAAGGCAGTTTTTGACCGTCCCGATGACGCTAACAAGGGCACTTTAGGCTCTCTGCTTTGTATTTGCGGCTCTTTCGGTATGGCCGGTGCGGCAATTATGGCAGGAAAATCGGCGCTGAGATGCGGACTCGGACTTCTGAAAGCTGCACTTCCAAAGAGCATTTATCCGATTGCGGCAGGTGCGATTTTTGAGAGCGTATTTTTTCCGCTTGAAGAAACGCCTGACGGTAAAATCAGTAAAAACAACATTGACTTTCTGCTTAGCGAAGCTGAAAAGTCAAGTGCGGTACTTATAGGCTGCGGTTTATCGGTGTGTGATGATACCGAAAAGCTCGTTAATTCTTTTATAGAAAATTGCGCTAAACCGCTTGTGCTTGACGCTGACGCACTCAATTGCGTTGCAAAAAATCCCGATATTCTGAAAAAAGCGAAAGCACCGATTATTATTACTCCCCACCCCGGAGAAATGGCAAGACTTGTAAAATCAACTCCGAAATCCGTAAATGAAAACAGAGCCGAGATTGCGGCTGATTTTGCAAAGGAGTACGGCGTTGTTACGGTGCTGAAAGGAGCAGGAACAATTATTGCATCACCCGAAGGTAGAGTGATGATTAACAGAACAGGCAATTCAGGAATGGCTACGGGAGGAAGCGGAGATGTGCTTGCAGGAATGACAGGCTCTTTGCTTGCACAAGGAGCAAATCCGTTTGCTGCGGCTGCGGCGGCGGTTTATCTTCACGGCTTAGCAGGCGATATTGCCGCTGAAAAGCTCGGCAGAATTTCTATGCTTCCGACAGACTTGATTAATGAGATTTCGCAGGCTTACAGAAAATGCGGATTTTAACGGCTTGTTTGACGTAATTTTAAAATTAATAAAGACATATAATGTATAAAAACACCTGCGGAGGGAATTATGGCCAAGAGGGTTTTGAAAACATTATATGTCTTTTCTTTTTTGCTGATTGTACTTTTCAGCGGCTGTCAGACTAAAAGCGAGCCTGCGGATATTATAACGGATTTTTCCGCAAAATTCACATCAAACTACCGTGACGCTGAATATTCGGGAAGTATCAGCGCAAACAGGCAGGGCGTTGCGTACATAAGCATAAGCAGTCCGGAGGAGCTTGACGGAATTAGCTTTGGGTACAAAAACGGCGAGCTTGAAATGTCGAGGGAAAATCTTATTTGCAGTGCAGATGAGGCGTATCTGCCGCAAAAGAGTTTTCCGAGCCTTGTAAAATCAGTTCTTGACGGCATTTTGCAAGGCAGAGCAAGCCTTTCTTCCAAAAGCGACAGCTTGTGTACATATAATTTAAAAACCGACAGCGGGAATTGCGTTATTACAACAGACAGGGACGGGAAAATTACGGGTGCGGAAATTAAAAATGCAGAGCTGAAAATCGAATTTTCAGAAATAAAAGCGGCTGAAAACTGATTGATACATACAAAAATAAAATTCTGCCAAAGAATAATATTCACAAATTTTACGCCCAAAAATATTATGTAATAGCTGTATAAAAGCTAACGGATAGGCAAAAATATCAGTAAATAAATTATTTGGAGCGTGAAAGCCTTGAATATACGTCGTGGTGACATTTATTATGCCGATTTAAGCCCTGTTGTCGGCTCGGAGCAGGGCGGAATAAGACCTGTTCTCATTGTGCAGAACAACGTGGGAAACCGATTCAGTCCGACTGTTATTGCCGCTGCAATCACAAGCCAGCAGTCAAAGGCAAATCTTCCCACCCACATTCCTCTGCATGCAGACAGCTCGGGACTTGCAAAGGACAGCGTTGTTCTGCTTGAACAGGTAAGAACAATTGACAAAAAGCGTTTAAAGGAAAAAATGGGCTCGGTTGACGAAAGCGCAATGAACGACATTAACAACGCAATTTCAATTTCATTCGGACTAAACGCATAATACCGCTCTACATAAAACGTGCGGTAAAATCAAACGGCAGGCTGAGTTACAGTCTGCCGTTTATAATATAAGCTAAATGTTAAACTGGAATTTGTCAAGCTTACAAACTATGAACCTCAAACAGGGTTAAGCCTGTTCGTTAATTACTTTTCGGGCAAATGCTTTTGCCCCCTCTATGGCTTCTTCAGTCTGAAAAGAAGCAAGGTTATCATTATCCTGTACGGAATACATTCCTACATATTTGAGATTAGAATGAATGCACAGTCGTTTCACACCGGTTTCAAATGGCTCTGTTGCATAATCGCCATTATAGCCATGAGTAGCAATAATACCGACTCTTTTGCCTTCCCATAAACAACCTTCTGCGTTTCCGTAATATTTATTGAACCCATAGTGGCGGTCAAGCACTGCTTTCATTTTCGCTGTACAATACCATGAAAAAATCGGAGTCGCTAAAACAATCAAATCCGCCCAAAGAATTTCATTTGCTATTTCTACCATATCATCCTTCTGTGCGCAACCATGCTCTCCGGCTACGTCCTGACAAACATAGCATTCCTCACAAGGATTTACAGTCATTTTTTCAAGCTCAATATACTTTACTTCTGCTTTTTGTACACGCAATTCATCCATGAAATATTTACAAAGCTCGGCAGTATTACCGCAAAGTCTGGGACTTCCCATAAGTATCAATACTTTCATTTCTTAAAACTCCAATCATATTATAAAAATATCGATTTATCTCTCAAACGGTTTGTTGAATGAACCGATTTCAATTAAATTGCCTTCAGGGTCTGCAATATAGCAGGTTCTTTGTCCCCACTGTTCATCTGTAGGCTCTAATACAGGAGTTGCGCCTTTTGACACTGCCTTTGCAAATTCAATATCAACTTCTTCAAAAGTATCTACATACAAAGCAATTTCAAAATGACCGTTTAAGCCTTTAAGATATTCATACTTTCTGCTTGTCATTTTTTCAAAGTTTTTTCTTTCGTAGAGCATAAAAAGCGTTCCGTCTTTTATCAGATAAACATTTACTGCGTCTTCTGCTTCCTTTATTTCAAAGCCAAGCACATCACGATAAAATCTAATCATTGTAGCCATATCGTCAACAAATAAACCAAACCCGTCTAATCTCATAGAGCAACTCCGTAAATTATGATTTTAACACACTATAAATTCTTAATTTTCTCAACCATTAAATTAACGGTGTCCTCTATTCCGCCGTTAGTGCAGTTAACGAAGTCAACCGTAATGTCAGCGTACTTTTCGTAGAGCGGTACTCTTACTTTATAAACGTCATCAAGGGTTTCGCCTTTTTTAAATGCTATTCCCCTTGTCTTTATGTTCGTCACCCTGCGCTTTATTTCACCAAGCGGAACGTTTATGTAAAGCACATTTCCCTGTGCCTTTAAATTCTTCATTGCTTTTTCTGAAAGCACCATTGAGCCGCCTGTTGCAATGACTGTGCTGTTACATTCAAGCTCTGCTCCGACCTTTTCTTCAATCTCAAGAAAACTGTCGAGTCCGTCCTCGTCAAGAATTTTTTGCAGGGGCTTTCCTGCAATTCTGCTGATTATTAAATCGGTATCGGTGAAGGAATAACCCAGTGCCTTTGCAAGCAGTACGCCGAGCGTACTTTTCCCCGAGCCGGGCATTCCGATTAAAACTATATTATCCATATCAAAGTATCCTTATGTTAAGCGAGTCTGTGCTTGAAGTAGGGCAGGTTCTGTTTGAGGAAAGCACAACAACCGTATCGCCCTTGTGAACAAGTCCTGTGCTGAGCGCCTTTTCCATAGCCTGCTTTGTTATTGCGTCGGAGGTGCGTTTTTCCTCACCGATTAAAGCGGTAACGCCCCAGTTCAGGCATAGCTTTCTGCAAACAAGTTGTGAGGTAACAACGGCAATAACAGGCACTTCGGGTCTGAAATGTACCATTGCCCTTGCAACTCTGCCCGTTGCGCTCTCTACAATAATTGCCTTTGCGCCTACCTCTGCCGCAATTTCCTTTGCCGCCTTGCAGATACTTCCTCTGATTGCGTTTTTATCCTTGACCGAGTGAGCTTCAATATACTCGTGAAGTGCGGTAAACTCGCCGTTATTCTCTGCCTCGGTGCAGATAGCGTCAAGTGCCTTTACGCTTTCAACAGGATACTTGCCTGCCGCAGATTCGGCTGAAAGCATAACTGCGCTGGTGCCGTCGTAAACTGCGTTTGCAACGTCGCTGATTTCGGCACGTGTAGGACGTGGAGAAGTAGTCATACTCTCGAGCATCTGCGTTGCTGTGATTACATATTTACCCCTTGCAACGCATTTTCTGATAAGCGTTTTCTGGATTTCGGGGAGCTTGATAAACGGAATCTCAACGCCCATATCGCCTCTTGCTACCATAATTCCGTCTGCGTAATCCATAATTGCGTCCATATCGTCAACACCGCTCTGATTTTCAATCTTTGCGATGATTTCAACGTACTCAAAACCGATGCTGTCGATAAAATCTCTTAAGGTTCTTACGTCCTCGTGTGTGCGCACAAATGAAGCCGCAACAACGTTTGCACCGTGAGTAAGTCCGAATTCAATATCCTTTCTGTCCTGTGCGCTGACATAAGGCATATTGATGTAATATCCGGGAATATTTATGCTCTTGCGGTTTTTGAGCGTGCCGCCCTTGTTGACGGTGCAGACGATTCTGTCCTCTTTAACCTCTTTTACCACAAGTGAAATAATACCGTCGTCAAGCAAAAGCTCTCTGCCGACTGCCTTTTCGCCGTCAGCGTAGAAAAGGTCAACAAGCTTCGGAAATGAAAGTGCTACGCCGTTTTCATCGCCCTGCTCACATTCCTTTAACAGTGAAAAGGTTTTGCCTTCCTCAAGCTTTGCTCCGCCGTTTTTAAAAGTACCAACCCTTACCTCGGGACCTTTGGTATCAAGAAGAATTGAAACATTCTTTCCGCTTTCACGGATTGCTTCCTTTATTGTTGCAAAGAGCTTTTCAAGCTCGTCGTATGTGCCGTGCGACATATTTACTCTTGCAACGTTCATTCCTGCGTCAATCATTTTAAGGAGCATTTCCTTTGTGTTGCACGCAGGACCGATAGTACATACAATTTTTGTTTTTCTCATTGAAATTACGTCCCTTCGTATGGAGTTTGTTCCCATTAAAATATTTTCCTATACTTATTTAATTATATATTATGCAGGAGGTAATTTCAATCATTGTTTTGTAAAATATCAGATAACATTTTTCAATATTATGGGCAATTTGTTTTGCTTTCGGGAGTGGTTATATTATCCTTTTCCTTTAGCATAACACCCTCTATTGTACTTTTTACCGTTTTGGTTACATATTCAACGTCAATTTTTCGTCGGTAAATTCCCTGTCCTTTACCCAGTCGATTAGCATTCCCGAAAATGCTTCGGTGTAAAAGTTTGTGAGGAATTTTTTGTAATCAGCATCAAGCTCCACCGCAAAGCTTTTTTCAGCCTTTGTTATTACTCCGTTTATAATTCCCCTGAAATCAGACGAGAAAAAGTTTTTCATCTCTTCCCTGCCGATTGAATCGTATGCGCAGCTTATGATATGCTCGTTTTTCTCAACATACTCAATAACAAATTCTATCGCTTCCTCGGGATTTGTGTAAATATCAAAGTTTTTTACAACCTCAACGTCTTCTTCCTCAAACATCCACTTTAGCAAAGCGTAAATATCTGCAAAATGGTAGTAAAAGGTTTTTCTGTTCACACCGCAGTCCTTTATGATTTCAGTCACGGTAATTTTTGAAAAAGGCTTTTTTGACATAATCTTTTTGAGCGAGCTTGCTATATGTTGAGCGTTGTAACCGAATGCTTCATAAATGCACCTTCCGTAATTTAATATTAATTTTATATCTGAGTCTGATTTGATTTCAGGCATACTTTTTGAGATAAACAATATTTTAAGTGTGGAGTTTGGAGTGTGGAGAGTGGAGTTAATGGTCGCTACGCTCCGAATTTGTAATAATGCGTGTTGTTTGGAAAGATTTATTTGTTGGATTTATGTTGATATATATGTAATGTTTCGGGACGTCTGGGAAGCCGTCCCCTACGGAAAGGTTTGTTAGTCAAAATAATTTTGATATAAACGGTTGCGTTTGATAGTCAACACGGACACGGAGTGAGTGTCCCTACGACTGTAAAGGAAGCGTTTATTGTTACCCAACGGGCAGCCACATAGGGCTGCCCCTACAGTTTATTTTATATCATTCATTT
>DXYG01000091.1 GCA_019415925.1 Clostridiales bacterium | reverse complement strand
ATCTAAATATAATAAATATCCTTTGATAAGGAAATGGATATATTGTGCGATAAGAAACAAAAAAATAAACAGGAAATCTTTATTGATTTTACGACAATATTTATAAAAGAAAAGCAAAATGCGTTTTGGGTTCAATGTAGGAAGGAATGTTAAAAATAAATATGAATAGTAATATGGAATTCATTTCTGTTTGTAGAGTAATCAGGGATTCAGAAAAAGATTATTTAAAGCTATATAGATTAGCAGACATAAACGGCGATGTAATATCTGCGTTTACATATAATGATAATACACCTGCAACTTTCTCCAATAGAAAAATCATATATTCACATGACATTCCGATTGAAGAAGATAGTATAGGTGTATGGAAATGGTCAGTAACTGAGCATGACAGCGATGTTTCTAAAGACTGGGTTGATAAAAGCTATTATGTGCATGGGTGTCATCCGATTCAGATAATACGGGTAAACGATGTTTGCGATTCAGAGGAGCTTGTGCATGCACTAAAAAACGGTGTAAGCTGCGGAGCTATATACTTAAAAAAAGTAATGTTTATTTACTCTGAAAATCCTTCATACACAAATTATAAGGGAGTATTATGCCATAATGATGATTTGTATGAAGATGACGGTGTTTTTCGGCTGAAAACCAAAGAGAGCAAATTGCCCGTATATTACTTGTCTTATAGAGATATTTTAAAAATTAAAAATATTGAATTTCTGCGGAGTCTGGATATAGGCGAACCGGCTGAATATGTTTTGACAAAGAATATGTCAGAAATAATTAAGAATGAAATCATTAAACTTGTAACATGGCCTAATTTTAAAGCAAAAGGAATCAGTAAAGCAGAATGGAAAATGCTTCGTGACTTTTTGCAGGAGATTTCCGATACGGATTTTTACGAAAGAATAACAGAACAATGCGATTGCTCACTTGAAGATGCCCAAAAGCATATTCAGGTATTTTTAGAAGATGCGGAAGCTTATGTTGACGGAACAGATGTTGATTCAAGGGTACTTGATAAACTTGTGCTGAATCATACAGAACTAAGAGAGTATTGCCAAGCAAAAGCCGGTGATATATGGATAAAGAATAATAAGACGCTTGTAGACGAAGCAAATCAAAAGCTTAAGGAAACGGAAGAACTTTTAGCTGCCAAACAAAAAGAATACGAACAAAAACAAGAAAAGTGCGATATTTTGTCTGCCGAAATTACCAATGCCGAATACAGGCTTAATGAAGTTATTGCAAAAACAGAAGAATATAATGCAATCGGAGAAAAAACTTTATCGAAAGTGAGAAATAAAATATCCCAGGCACGAAACGATGTATCGGAATTTTTATCGGAGCTTTCATTATTTACATCAGCTTCGTCAATGAATGGAACAGGAAGAAGTCAGAATATTGAAAAATCTTCTTTTGTAAATGGTAAAAAATTGTCAGAAGAAGATGCAGAAATTTCTAATAGCTGGAAAAACACTGTTGAAATTCTCGAAGTAGAATTATTAGAAGCAGGCGTATCAGACAATCTGTGTCACCAATTTGCCGCTTTTTTATATGCTGCTTACGTAAATAATATTAACCTTCTTTTAGCTGGTCCATTTGGAGAAAGTATTGCTAATGCATTATCGTCTGTAATTTCTTTAAGCAATGCAGGCGTTTTGTCCTGCAACGGAGACTGGAGCAATGAGTCTGTTGAAGCACTGCTTAACAGCGAAGATGAAATAATTATAGTAAAAAATCCGTTTAACGGTAACTGGATAGACAAACTGCCGCCTGAATTAAACAACTCGGGCAAAATGATTATATATGTACATCCCTACACTGAGGATTTGCTGATTGAACCAAATAGCTTATATAATTATATGCTGCCCGTTTTTACTGAGCTTATTGTTGATAAAAAGCCTTCAAACCGATTTCTCGGTGCAGTATTATCTGACGATTACGCAGAATACATACAAGCAAAAGCTGTTCCTGTGGGCGAAAAGTTATTGCGACAATTGCCGGTATCTAAATATGAGAAGAACAGAATTCAGCAATTGTTATCAGATGTTCATAAAATCATCGCCGAAGGGGCAGATTCTGATTTTTTGTTTTGCCTTTTTCCGTTGGCAATTGTTACAGATAAAGAGGAAATAATATCTGAATATATTAAAAATAATAATAAACTATCGGATACTCTTATCAAAGAATTATTGAATTATCTCGGAGAAGAAGTATGATAAGCGAAAGAGATTTACTTTATGAAATATCGAATGAACTTGGGATAAAAAAGGATAAACAAGAGAATGAAACGCAGTGGATAAATCGTGTTATTTATAGCTCTGTAGCAAAGCTCGCAATTGCTTCTGTTTGGTCAAACGGCGAGGACTATCATACAGATGCGATAATTCATTTTAAAAATCACTGCAAAAAACTTTTGAATGCGTATCTTAATATTTTTCCGGATTCCTTAAATATGTTTTCCCCGAATTATGATGAATTGTCTGAAGAAATTTATAAAATTCTTCTTTCTGCCGGGTGTTTCTATCATATGCCATATAGACTGTCTCTGGCAGTAAAAAAATTATCTGTTGTAAATAATATTGTTTTGGCAAGAGGCTTATCTCCGGATAATGATTTTAATATGAGCGGAATGGGGTTTTACATAGAAAACAGTAGTATTGATTCACAGGAAGATGTATTTGATATGTTTAATATCAGCAGGGCGACATTCGATAGATATGTAGATCAAATAATAAAAAACAAAGAATGGATTCCTGCCAAGTTTGATAAAAACATAGAAGACTATAAATTTTTAAAGACACAACCGCCGTTTACAAATGGGTATTGGAAAAAAGAACCTGATAAAGAAAATGTTGTTTCACTTGCAAGAATAAGTGAAATAAACAATTCGATGTATTTTCTGTATAAATATGATAACGGGAAATATTTTGAATTGCCTCTTGAGAATTGGAGAACGGAATATTTTCAGTATCGTGCGATTAGTACAGGCATTTTGCAATCATGCAATAAGCTGCCTCCGATAAGTGCAAAATTAAGTGATGAGATAGTTTATATTAAATTGAATTATCTTCTGCCGCCAAATGAAGAAAGTTTTTTTAAGCTTTATAGTTGGCCGATAAATTATCTGACCACAGATCAGAATTTCAACAGAATAATGAGTAAAAAGATTTATAACGTTTTCAAAACCATATTGAAACAGTCAGGCTATCAGTTTCGGGAGGAAGAGTAATGTCCAAAGGAGCATATGAAGTACATAAACAATTAAGAAAAGAGCTTAAGGAATATATAAAGTCACAGTATTTCAGTAAATCGAAAATTTTGCTTGAAGCAATCGAAGGTTCGCTTGATAAAGAAGGCGTTTTATATCAGAAGCCCTATATTGAATCTTCTCCTGCGTATAAAAGAGTGGAAAACGGTATTATAAATTCAAATTTACCGGAATGGATGAGAAATTTTTTTAAAGAGTTATCCGATAATAATCTCGGAGTGTTCAGTTCTCCTTTTTCTCATCAGATAAGAGCGTTGGAAAGTGCCGTTGCCGGCAAAGATTTGTTTGTTTCTACGGGAACAGGTTCAGGTAAAACAGAGTGTTTTATGTGGCCTTTACTTGCTAAACTGGTTGAAGAAGCAAAAACAAATCCGTCATCATGGAATAAACGAGGGGTAAGAACTATAATTCTGTATCCAATGAATGCTCTTGTATCGGATCAGGTAAGTAGATTAAGACGGCTGATAGGTGACAAAGACGAAAAATTCATCGGAATATTTCGAGAAAGTGCAGGACAAGAGGTGCGAAGACCGCAGTTCGGTATGTACACCGGCAGAACACCCTATCCCGGTAACGAGCCTAAATTGTCACAGGATCGTCAGCTTGAAAGAACAATGAAAAAATTTGTTGAGGCAAGCACTGAAAATCAGAAACAATATCTTGATCAACTATCAAATTCAGGAAAAATACCGGCAAAAAAAGATTTGGCTGCATTTCTGGAAAATATACATAACGGTCAACATTTTCCTGATGAAAACGATGCAGAATTAATAACCAGATTTGAAATGCAGAGGTTTTGTCCCGACATTCTTATTACCAATTACTCAATGCTTGAGTATATGCTTTTAAGACCGATAGAAAATAAAATCTGGGCAGATACAAGAGCTTGGCTCGAAAATGATAATAAAAACAGGCTCTTGTTTATAATTGACGAGGCTCATATGTATAGAGGCTCATCCGGAGGAGAGGTAGCTCTTTTAATCAGAAGACTTTTCAATAAACTGAATATCGACAGAAGCAGAGTTCAGTTTATATTAACTACCGCAAGTATGCCTTATTCAGATGAGGATGACAAAAAAGCTGTACATAACTTTGCAAATCAGCTTACTGCCGCAGATGAAAATTACAAATTTGAGTACATCACGGGAGAACAGGAACAGCTGAAAAGCGTTAATTCAAAAGAAATTGACATTCATATTTTTTCTGATTGCAATATTGAAAAATTGGAAGGAACAAAGGATGAAAGATTTTCTGAATTATGCAAATTTATCGGGTTAATATCAGAGAGTAAAAACAGTTTTGACGATTTGAGCGATGCTTCGGAATGGCTATATGGCAATTTAACTGAATATAAGCCATTTATGGATTTATTAAGATTATGCAGAGGTAAAGCTGTATCGTTAAAGGAACTTGCTGAAGAAATATTCAATGGTGTTGATACAGAAACCTCTTTGTATGCTATCGGCGTCATGTTAGCCATAACACCATTTGCTAAAAATAAAAAGGATATATCTTTGTTCCCAGCCCGTATGCATATGTTATTCAGGGGAATAAAAGGCGTTTACGCATGTACTAATCCTGAATGTCCTCATTCACATACCGATGGTGAATTGACTCTGGGAGAAATATTCCTAAATGACAGCAATCTTATTTGTCCTCATTGCAACAGTGTTGTGTATGAGCTTTATAATGACAGAAGATGCGGAGCTTTGTTTTTTAAAGGCTATATTCTTGAAGATGATGCAGGCTTTGACAATCAGACATATTTATGGAGATATCCGGGACAGGCTTTTGATAAAAGGATGAAAGAACTTCATTTATATATTTCTCCTGACAATTATATATTAAAATCCCGTAGTTCTAATTACAAGGTGCTCCCATGCTATCTGGATACCAAAAGCGGATTTATAAATTTTACCGATGACAGTTTAAATGGTCAGACGGGAATCAGAAAACTATATTATTGTAACTTTTCTGCTAAAGGAAAGCCGGATACCATAACATTTACCGTTTGTCCTCATTGTAAGCATCGTTTAGCCGAGAAACAGTTAACAGGCTTTACCACTAAGGGTAATCAATCTTTTTACAATCTTATCAAGGCTCAATTTCAGACGCAACCGGCAGTCCCCGGAAAAGACAACAAAGATTTAATGCCTAATGAAGGTAGAAAGGTATTATTATTTTCAGATAGTCGTCAAAGAGCGGCTAAGCTGGCAAGGGATATGTCTGATTATTCTGATATGACTGCATCCCGTCAGATTTGTGTTCTTACAGTAAGTATGATGGAAAATTCAGTTGTTGAGCAAACAATGAATAATTTTTATGATTATTTTGCAATGGCAGCGTATAAGAATAATGTTCAGTTGTTCAGCGGTCAGGATAGAAAAATTTTTGCAGAACACGGTAAAGCCCGTCTTGAAAGCTATAATAGGCTGAATAAGCGACACAGACCTTATGTGCCCTGTTTAACTATTGATAATGCTCCCGATCAAATGAAAGAAACTCTTATGAAGTTGTATTGCAACGGATATAATACAATGTTTGATTCGGGACTTAGCTGGATAGAGCCAACAGATACTGTATTGTTTGAGGCTGTTGATGAATTAAATGAAAATGGAATTGAGATTTCGGAACAGGATTTTATAGAATTTTTTAATGCATGGATTATCTCTGTTATAGATAAATATACAGCTTTGGGTCAGACTATATCTGACGATATCAGATACAAAGTACGACCTTACCATAAAAAAGGCTATGGACTGCCATATGAATGGGATTTCTCGAATGATATTTATAGTATAATGGGTTGGAAAAGAGAAGATAAACAAGTTGACATATGGAAAAGAATTATGAAAAAGAATTTTCTTGAGGAAGGACAAATTAACAAAGGAAAGCTGTATGTTGATTTATCAAGGATAAAACCCAGGTTTGATTTAGCTCACAAATGGTTTAAATGTGAAAAATGCTCTGAACTGACACCGTATTTATTAAACAAAAAATGTCCTTTTTGCGGCAGTGAAGATATTTACACAACCTCACAGTTAGATTTTGAAGCGTTAAGCTTTTGGCGTGAACCTGCTAATGACGCATTAAACGGAAAACGGATATTTGTGATGGATACAGAGGAGCATACTGCTCAGCTGTCACATAAAGATCAGAGAGATAATCTTTGGTCAAAAACAGAACAATATGAAATGCGATTTCAGGATCTGGTACAAGAAGATGAGACGCCTGTTGATATACTGAGCAGCACAACTACAATGGAAGTAGGTATTGATATTGGTTCTCTCGTAGCAGTCGGATTAAGGAATATACCTCCGATGAGGGAAAATTATCAGCAGAGAGCCGGTCGTGCCGGACGAAGAGGTTCAAGTTTATCTACCATAGTAACTTATTGTGAAGGCGGTCCTCATGACACATTATATTTTAACAATCCGGAACCTATGCTCAGAGGTGAACCAAGGCGGCCGTGGATTGATGTAAATAATGAAAAATTATTATACAGACATCTTACTATGATAATAATGCAAAATTATTTATCAGATAATTTACAGAGTATGGATGTGTTAAGTGCAATTGATTTTCTGGATAATCATTTAGAACGATTCATAAAATATCTGTCGTCATATAAAATTCCGCATAATAATGTTTTAGTGCCTTGCAAAATAAATAATTCAGAATACAAAACGGAATTAACTAAAAAATTATTTTTGCTTAATGAAAAACGAAATATACATCCTGAATTGTTTGGAGTGTCCGGCTTGCCAGCCTCTTCACAACAGAAAAAGTCATTACTTGATGCTTTATACGAAGAAGGAATTATTCCTACATATTCATTCCCTAAGAATGTGGTTAGTACCTATATATCTGACTATAATGGTAATATATTATATCAGGTTGAGAGAGGACTTGATGTTGCGATAAGCGAATATGCTCCCGGAAGGGCTATTGTAGTAGATAAACAAACATATCAGATTGGAGGGTTTTATTATCCCGGCAGTGATAAGCAAAGAGGAAAAGCGTCGTCGGCTGCCGGTAGCTTTATAAATGACCCCAATTATGTAAAAAAGATTCACGCCTGTAAAAGATGCGAATGGTTTGGATTGATGGAAGACGGGGTTGATAAATGTCCTTTTTGCGGAAGTTCAGAGTTAGTCGCTACCAGGGATATGTTGATTCCTTGGGGCTTTGCTCCTAAAAACGCAAGGCCGATTCCTGAAGCACAACTCAACGAAGAATATTCTTCGGTTAATTTACCGTTATATTCTACATTACCGGAATTTGAAGGGATGGTAAATATACCGGGAATGGATAATATCAAAAAAGCCTCAAGAACAGGGCAACGGATTATTATGATTAATAGCGGTCCGGGCAATAAGGGCTTTACTGTTTGTGCTGATTGCGGTGCGGCAATGCCGGGTGATGTTGAAGACGCACTTGTAAAAGTTAAAAGACCGTATATAAATAAGTTTGCCGGTGCAGAATGCAAACACCACAATATATTAAATGTTGATCTTGGCTATGATTTTATAACAGATATGCTCGTTTTGGAAATATCTCTTGATAAAACATTAATTAATGCAACAAGAGTTGAAAATCAATGGTTATCAAGAGCAGCTCTGTCTCTTGCAGAAGGCATCCGACTGGCGGCAAGTAAAATTCTTGATATTGAGTTCACTGAAATGGTTACAGGATATCGTTTTAGAGAGAATTGTAACGGAGCTTTTGTTGATATCTATATTTATGACAGCTTATCAAGCGGTGCCGGATATTCAAAAGGGATTGAAAGCTCTCTTTTGCAAATCATTGATTACACAATTGAACTATTATCAAATTGCAATTGTAAAGATGCTTGTCATAACTGTCTTAAGCATTATCGCAATCAAAGCATACATGGAAGTTTAGATAGAAATGCGGCATTGGATTTACTCTATTGGGGAATAAACAGCAAAATTCCTGATGATATTGAGTTTAAAGAGCAAACTGTTTTGTTATTTTCACTTGAACACATTTTAAATAACTATGGAATAGATATTTTCAATGAAGATGATAAAATATTTGTTAAAAAGGATAAAGTCGTCAGAAGAATAGTAATTTACCCATCAATGAGAATTTGTCCTAATGAAACAAACACCGTATTTATAGACGATTTACTTATAAAATATGCAAAGCCATATGCTGTACAAAAAATCTTAAATAACTTTTAACCTGGATTTTTATAGGCATTGTAATACCCACCTTGTTTCATTGTGAACGGCAATCAATTACCCGGTAAATTATGCTTGATATAGAGATTGTTATTGAATCGATGAACTGAAAAGAACAACAGAAAACAGGAGATCACTTCAAAAAATGTGGTCTCCTGTTATTGCAATGTTACATATTCAAAATGTAAGTGTAATGAAGTTTTTTGTTTTGTTTAAGAGTAATAGTATTAAGATGTTTTGACACGTTTCGAGGTTGTTTATAAAGATTATAGAAAATTTTTAAAATTATTTAAAACGCAGAGATTAGTATAAAAGACCTTCGGCGTAATTTATAGATTTGTCAATTTCACTCACAGCGTCTTCCTTTGAAAGAACATAACAGCTCCTTTTCAGTGACCTGAAAAAGTGCTTCAGTTCGTTAAGAAGTCCGTTCGGCAATGTGAGTACCGACATGGAGCTTTTATCACTGATATTATCGTTGTTAAAGAAAATAACTTTTGAATCCGACATAATGTCAAAGGTTAATTCATCACAGAAAAAGTCAGATTTTCTTACAAAATAATATTCACCGCCGTTAATTATGAATTGTTTAATTGTTTGCAAGACTTCGATTCTTTGCTTCATCGTCAGAGGTGTTGAATACTCATTATTTGTATGTTCATCTTTTCCGGTTTCAACAAATTCTTTAATTGACTCGACAGGTACAAATGAAATAAAGCCGCTTGTTTTTTTATAGCAATTCAAAAGCTTTTCTATAACTTCAGCGTGGTTGTTGAGCTTTTCGGAAAACATATGATATAGATGCTCTTTTGTAAGAAAGGGCAGTGCGCAGAATTTTTCATTAAATCCATATATTTGCGGTTTCTCTTGTGTATCAATACAAGCGCTGAATACATCAGGTATGTCGTAAAATTTAACTGATTCATATCTGAATTGTCTGCATTTGCTCGACTTGACAATGAATTCACCTTTAAATGTGTTTATTACATCTTTATTGCTGATGACGATTGCACGTATAGAATCAGATGAAATTAAAACTAATTGTTCGCTTGTTATTAAATAGAAGGGAAACAGAATTGAAATTTCAGATAACGTGTTGCTTTCGGAAAAGAAATAATACGGACAATATCCGTGCAGTAAAAGAGGCAGCATTGAAATAAACTTGGAGAAATTTTCTGTTTTATCACTTTTGTTTGTTGAAAAACTCACAATGCTTTTAATATCGGCAGTGTGGTTATTTATGTACACAGATTGTATTATTGAAGTCAATTCTTTATTCCGTGGGTCAAAATTGAAATAAATAAAAGGATGTTCATTTTTTAGCTCACAGTTAATGATTTCTTTAATTGAGCACAGAATTAATGCTTTTCCGCTGATATTTACTGTTTTGTGATTTTTAAAGTCATTGTTAAGAGAAACAGAAAAATTTATATCAGGACTTAAATAAGATGCTTTACTGTAGTTTTCAAAGCCTGCTTTTATAATTGAAAAAGTTTCAAAATCAGAATCAAAAATATCTTTATGAAACAAACCGATTAATTTCGATTTGTCTGTTTCTGTCAGATTCAGAAAGTTCAGAATCTTGAGAAAAACGTCCTTATTCATTATTCGTTTTCCATTTATCTGATTGGTAAGCGTTGCACGGTCATAATTAATTTCTTTTGCTATTGAATAGATTGAATAACCTGATGTTTCAATAGCTTCTTTAAGGAAAACACTGAATTCTGACAAATTAAAGCACCTCTCACATATGATTTGCTTTTAAGATTATTAGATTAAGCTTTAAATCAATATTCAAAATAAAAGAATACTCGTTTACCAATTTTACTTTGAAACAGTTTATCATTTTTTACGGTGAATCTCTTCAGCTAAAAACTGAATTGCTTCTCTTATGTGACTGCTCCTGAAA
>DXYG01000090.1 GCA_019415925.1 Clostridiales bacterium | reverse complement strand
GCAATAAATTTGTCAATATTACTCTGTATTTTTTCTTGATTAAAAAAATAATGTTGCTTTTTATATAAAATGGAATTATAATATAATAAAATGTACAAGAAAGAGGGATTTCAATGAAAAAAAACACCGGCGCCATATACGACGCCAAAACACTCGGCAAGCCAAAAATGATTTTGCTCGGCGTACAGCATATGTTTGCAATGTTCGGCGCAACAATTCTGGTACCGATTATCACAGGACTTGATATTTCAACCACATTGCTTATGGCAGGTTTAGGTACACTTTTGTTCCACTTGCTGACTAAATTTCAGGTTCCTGCATTTTTGGGCTCTTCATTCGCTTTTCTCGGCGGTTATGCGGCTATTAAAGCTTTAAATCCCGAGGATCCAAACTCAATGTTGCCTTATGCGTGTCTTGGTGTTGCCTGCGCAGGACTGTTATACTTTGTTCTTGCAGCAATTATCAAAACTGTAGGAATTAATAAAGTAATGAAGTTTTTCCCTCCGGTAGTAACCGGACCGATTATTATTGCTATCGGACTCGGTCTTGCTCCTTCTGCTGTAGGTAACTGCTCAACAAACTGGATTCTTGCACTTGTTGCTCTTGCAGTAATTGTTATATTCAACATATGGGGCAGGGGAATGGCTAAAATCATTCCGATTATCTTGGGCCTTGTTATTTCTTATACAGTCGGATTGATTCTTTACTTTATCGGAGAAGCAAATCCACAGCTTATTCAGGATTTGCCATGGCTGTTCTCGGGCGGCTTTAACGAGGCTACAGGCCAGTATACCGCAATTTTTGATTTTTCACAGCTCAACACTATTTTTACTAATATCTCACAGGGCAATATTTTCGGCAGTGAAGGTCTTATCGGTATTCCCGTAATCTGGGAAAAGACAGTATTCGGCGGTGTTGACTTCTCGAACGGTGCACTTATTGCTTCTTCAATTATTGCTATTGTTCCCATTGCTCTTGCTACTATGATGGAGCATATCGGCGACATTTGCGCTATCGGTTCAACAACAGGTAAAAACTACATTGAGAATCCCGGCTTACACAGAACTCTTCTCGGTGACGGTCTTGCAACAACTCTTGCTTCACTTTTCGGCGGCCCTGCGAATACAACCTACGGAGAAAATACAGGCGTTCTTGCTCTTACAAGAGTTTATGACCCCAAGGTTATCAGAATTGCCGCTTTCTTTGCAGTAGGCGTTTCGTTCTTCCCGGTTGTCAGTGCAATTATCGGCTCGATTCCCGGTTGTATAATCGGCGGTATCTCATTCGTGCTTTACGGTATGATTTCTGCAATCGGCGTAAGAAACGTTGTTGAAAACAAGGTTGACTTCACAAAATCACGTAATCTTATTGTTGCCGCTGTAATTCTTGTTTGCGCTCTCGGTCTTTCTGCTGACACAGTAAGCTTTGCAATCGGCAGTGCAACAATTACACTTTCACCTCTTGCAGTTGCTTCTCTTGCAGGAATTATCCTGAATGC
Source organism: Clostridiales bacterium (assembly GCA_019415925.1). Taxonomy (GTDB): domain Bacteria; phylum Bacillota; class Clostridia; order Oscillospirales; family Acutalibacteraceae; genus Ruminococcoides. The sequence goes on along the minus strand of DXYG01000090.1, from coordinate 9,010 downwards.
AATTTTCCCTGACAAGGATTTTAAATTCAACAGTCAGAATGCGGCAGACGCAGTTAATTTTGAAAAAGAAGTAACTGATAAAAAAGAATAACAAAAGTAAGCTTTAATATAGGAAACAGAGCCTTGGAAACACCAAGGCTCTGTTTTATTATGCCAAAAATCAGTAATCAAAGTAGAATGTAATTTTTCCTTCAACATACTTTGCGCCTGATTTAAATTTGTGAAGGTCGAGTATATTCTTAACCATTGCAAGTCCAAGACCGTGACCTTCAATGTTATTATGCTCTGCTTTGCGGTGGTAGGGCTGCCACATATCCTTGATTTCTTCTTTTGTTAATTCCTCGCAGGGATTGCTTATTGAAAAGCTTTTGTTTGTTATATTAATGCTTATGTCATTAATATCCGTAGTATATTTAACGGCATTATCAACGAGGTTTTCTATTACACTTTTCATAAGCTTTTTATCAGCCTTGATATTTACATCACCGTCACTTTCAAGCTTTATTTCGTAAATAATATAGCTTTCAAGGATTTTACTTGTAAGCTGTGTAAGGCTGAATTTCTGAATGTTCAGATTAAAGCTTGCAGAGTCGAGCTTTGAATAGTCAAGCATTTTTGAAACAAGCATATTCATTGACCTTGTCTGTTCGTTTATAACCTCGCAGTAATGCGTTCGCTTGTCGGTGTTTATATTCTCTTCAAGATTTTCAGAATATCCGCTGATTATAAATAGGGGAGTTTTCAGCTCGTGCGCCATTGCATTTGTTACGGTTCTTAATCGGTTTTCCTGTTCAATCTGCTTTTTAAGAGTTCGCCAAGTTACTGCGCCGATTATCACACCCGTTATCAGAAATACAACAAGAATGAACACCAGCATAAAAATCAGCTTATCGGAACAGCTTTCAAGCACGTTAAACTTTCTTGCATAGTTGCAGGTGTAAGAAATATTTTCATCGGAATCGTATAGCTTTACTGACATTTGTTCCCAGTTTGAGTATATATACGTAAACGGTGCAACATTTATTATTGTGTGTGCCTCGTATTCTCCGTACATATTAACTTCATACGTGTTGCTAACCACAGCATCTTTTAGCAATTGAATACCGTTTTCATCAGTATAGTAATTATCCATTATATAGTCGGAATACTCATCTAACGCAGTACTCGCTTTATAATTTCCAAATACAAAATCATCGTCAATAACGTTTCTGTGCATTTCTGTCTGTTTATACAATTCTGCTTTTTCATCTGCAAGAGTCGGTTTTAATTCGTAATGCTTTATAACCTTGTCTTGTACATACCAGTCGTTATCATCGCTCGTCTGAACAATCTCAACGCTTTTGGGTTGTATATAGCTTTTATCAATGTAGTATTCGGTACATAAAAGCTCGTAGTACTCGCCGTTACCTGCATTTTTCTTTGTCAGATACTCCGTTATTTCACTGTATTGTGCGTTTGTCATAGATTTTCTGAAGCGTTCAAATTCAATACAGCCAAAACCTGTGATATAGTCATTTTCAATAATAACTATTGAATCCTCGTCTTCTGATGTTTTGTCATCTTTGTTTACTAAGTCTCCCTGAAATGCCACCGATATTGCATTTCCCGTCTGACAAATTATCGCTCCGGTTTCATTGTCTATAATTTTAATCTGTTCATCAGCATCATAGTCATCATAAATTTCTTTGTATGTTTTATCGTACTTTCTATTCAGAAGATAGTTTCCCCAGTTGCCGTTGTCGTAATTCTGCATATTTATTGTAGTCTGATGAAAAGAGGAAGCAGAATTGCTTGTTAGTAAATCAAGCTCTGAATAATATGTTGTTACCGCAAAGACGGCATACACAATTATGCTTAACACAAGCATAGATGCCGCTATGCTGATAAACAACCTGCGTTTTTGTTTTGTAAGTTTCCTTTTCATCAGTCTTCACCTATCCTGTAGCCACGCTTAACAACCGTTTTAATCATTTTTGAGTTATCTCCGAGTGCCTTGCGAAGATTTTTGATGTGAGTATCAAGCGCACGTTCGTCAACATCGCTGTCATAGCCCCAAGCTGCTTTTATAAGAGATTCTCTTGAAACTACACAGCCTTTGTTTTCAAGCAGTGCTTTTAGAATGGAATATTCCTTTGCAGGAAGATTTATTTCCTTTTCGTCAGAAATAACAATACCGTTATTCGGGTTGAGAGAAAGTGTTCCCAACTTCAAAACCGAGGAACGCACTAGTCCTTTTGAACGTTTTATAAGCGCATTTACCTTGTTGTAGAACACAGGAAGGGAAAAGGGCTTTACAATGTAATCGTCACAGCCGAGCGCATATCCGGTTAAAATATCCTCCTGAGCACATCTTGCAGTTATAAACATAATCGGCACGTCGCTGAATCTCCGAACCTCTTTGCAGATTTCAAAACCGTCAAGCTGGGGAAGCATAATATCAAGCAGAAGCAAATCGTACGAGTTTTCATAAGCCATATCAGCACCCTTTTTACCGTTTTCTGCAACGTCAATCACAATTTTATTTGAACTTTTTTCTGTAAAATAATCACACAGCATTTCGCTTATGTTTTTATCATCCTCAACAAGAAGTATCCTGTACATCATCTTCACCTCTGTTTAAATCATATTAAGTCTATCTGTATTTTATCTGTAGTTATGATAATATTCTACATTAAATATAAAAAAATTTCAATTCTACAGATAAACTACAGACAGGTGTTTTATTATTTATTCGGTGATAGATATGAAAAAGCTTTTCTCTTTGTTATTAAGCGTAATAGTTTTATTCTGTACAGCTTGCTCAAACTCCGAAAATAATACTGAACAAAGCAGTTCAAAAACCGAAAGCAATCTGCCGACATATTATTATTCGGCAGAGGGTAGCGGAATGATGTTCGATATAATTGAGAGATACAATAAATACTGTAAGAGAAACGGAGAGTACGAAAATCAGATTGAGCTTGTAAAGTTTGAGAGCGACAAGATTATGTACGATAAATTGTCAACCGAAATTATGGCCGGCGGAGGACCGGATATTTTCAGCCTTGACCTGCTTTTGCCATTCGAAAAGCTTATTGATAACGGCTCGTTAGCCGATATTAACGAGCTGATAGAAAATGATAATGACGAAGATAAAATAAATCTTGATGAATACAATAAGACAATTATGGACGCAGGCGTGTTTGACGGCAAACGTTACATTGTTCCGATGCTTTACAACTTAGATATTATGATTTCGAGCGAAAATATCCTTGATAAATTTGGTGTTGAGTATAAACAGGGTGATTTTCTTACATACAGTACCCTTGGAGAAGAGTTTATAAATTATTTTGCAAATCCTGATAGTTTCAGCTTTCTGACTTCGGATGATTCAAGACACGGAAGAAAATCTGTATTCTACAAATTTTTAAATGATTACGTGGATTTTGAGAACAAAACAACAGATTTTGATACCGAGGAATTCAGAAACAGCCTTGATGTTATGACCGAAATTTACAGGAACTCAACGGAAGAAAACTATATTATATTGGATAACGATAATAAAGACGTTGAATGGGGAGAGAGTAAAAATTTGATTTTTGACGCATTATTTTCCGATGCTGCCTCACCGAGAGTAATCGAACGCTTATACAGATGCAATTTTGTCGGGCATATTGAAAAGCCTGTAATTTTTAACGGACTGTCAAGAACGAAAAATTCAGGTAAAGCTTATATGCAATGTGCAGTTGCAATAAACTATAATTCAAAGCATAAAGAAACAGCCTTTAAATTTATTAAATATCTCCTGTCAGAGAGAACACAGGAATATTATACGGGCGTTTTGTCCGGCTCTGATTATGTGGGTGATACCTCTGCAATGCCTGTGCGCAATGAAGCCCTTGAACTGAATAAGAAATTAGGCTTAAACGAATGCGACGATTACGGCAATACGATAAAAGTCCACGAGGAATACAGCGACTTTACAAAGGCTTATCTTGATATGCTTAAAAATATCAATAAGGTATCAATTTATCCGAACGGAAATTTTTCTTATTATGATATAAATGTATTAAAAAGCTCTGTTGACGATTATCTTGACGGGAAAATTACAAATGAGAAATTTATTCGACAGCTTACAACTGCTACGGAAATCTATTTAAAGGAGTAATTAATTATGATGAAAAAAGTAATAAGTATAATACTTTGCATGATGATAATGACAGGCTTTACAGCCTGCGGCAACTCAATAACTGAAGATTCGGGGAATAAAATTACATTTTATACTATTAAAAACTGGTATTCAATTACGGAAGGCAGCAGTATATGGAATTATAACAAGCATTGTACAGATTCGGGCAAAATTATAGAAATAGTTGAATTTGAAACTGCCGAGGAACTGAAAAATAAGTTGAGTACCGAACTTATGAGCGGCGGCGGTCCGGATTTAATATCTGCCGATTGTCTTTCTGCGGCAGGAATTTCCTATGAGAAGCTTATTGAACAAGGGTGCTTTGCTGACATAAACGAAATAATTGAAGCCGATACTTCTCAAGATAAAATAAATCTTTCAGATTACAACGAAAATGCACTGCAAAGCGGAGTTATTAACGGAAATAGGTATTTTATTCCCTTTTATTTTATGCCTAATTTTTACGTAACTTCACAGCAGGATTTAGAAAAATATATAAGTGCTGATACAAAATCTTTGTCATACAATGACCTTATTAAAATCAACGATAAAATAAATGAAGAGAAAATCGACAAAGTTATTACATTAAATGCAGACGGTTATCTTTGGTCTTATGTTTATGATAATGTTGATTTTCTTAACAAAACTTACAGCTTTGACGTAGAATTTTCTAAAACAGCAGAAAAGCTCAAAGAATTGAAGAGTTCAGGTAATGAAATAAAAGAGGAAATCTTTAATGAATTTGTTATTTCACCTTATCAGATATATGAGTACTGTGCAGAAATTGAGAAAAATGGAGAAACCGCAAGGGTAATAGGGAAGCCGTCAATTAATACCGAAGTATTGAGTGCCCAAGCGTGCGATATATATTTTATAAATAAAAACTCCAAGAAAAAACAAGAGATAATGGAATTTATAAAATTTGCATTGTCTGAAAAAGAACAAAATAACGTTACGGGTGCAGAAATAGAAAAATATGATAACACTACGTCATATTACAACGGTTCATATTTTCCTATAAATAAGAAATCATACAAAACACTTATGAACAATGCTAAAGAAATTAAATACCTTGATGATACTGCAAAAATAAGTAACAAAATTTCAGCACAGCTGGAAAACATGCTTGCACAAATATCAGATTATCAGTTCTCACAAAGTACAAATTATATGACAGAAGTAGGAAGTGAGTTAATCAATGACTATGTCAACGGAAAAATAAGCACGCAGAAATTCACAGATAGCTTGAAATCAAAGACAAAAATCTATATGGAAGAATAATACTATGATTAGAAAACGAAAAGAATATCTCACAGCATTTATATTTATTCTGCCGTCGCTTATCGGTATAGCAATTTTCTATATTGTACCGTACATAATCTGCTTTATTAAAAGTCTGTATATCGGGCAAAAGTTTGTAGGGTTGACAAATTACATTCAGCTTTTCAGCAACAATACTTTTTTGCTTTCGCTGAAAAACACAGCCGTATTCACAGTTATAGCGATACCTCTGCTTATGGTAATTTCATTTTTGCTTGCTCTTTTTCTTAACTCGTTTGAGAAAATCTCGTCATTTTTCAGAAGTGCGTTTCTAATTCCTGTTGTTGTCCCCGTTGCGTCGCTGATTTGTGTTTGGCAGGTTGTTTTTGACGACTACGGTGCAGTTAACGGACTTTTAAATACATTGGGTTTTGATACTGTTGAATTTTTCAGCTCTGAATTTTCAATGGTAATGATAATTTTTATCTATGTCTGGAAATACTGCGGATTCTGCGTGATTTTATTTGCGTCGGGACTTGCAAATGTTCCGAAATCTCTCTATGAAAGCGCGAGGCTTGACGGTGCAAATACATTTCAGCTTGTAACCAAGGTAACAATACCGATGATTACACCAACGATTTTCTTTGTATTTCTGATGGAGATTATTTATTCTTTTAAAATTTTCCGTGAGGTCTTTGCTTTGTTCGGCGACTATCCGAATGAAAACGTCTATTTCTTGCAGAACTTTATAAATAACAATTACTATAATCTCAATTATCCGAGATTGTCCTCTGCATCGATAATTCTGTCTGTGTTTATAATAATCATTCTGCTTGTTTTCTTTATTTTTGAACGCAAACGCAGTTTTTCGGAATAGTGAGGAAAGTATGAAAAGTATAAAAAAGATTTTAAAATACATATTTTTGGCACTTATTACTGCAATATTTCTGTTCCCTGTAGTGTATATGATTGCCTGTTCCTTTATGTCAGGCTCGCAGATAAGCGAAATGCTCGACTTTGCTAACGGAGAATACAAGAATCTTAATATGATTCCCGAAATGTTCACGCTTGAGCAGTTTTATCAAGTGTTTTTCAGACGACCTGAATATCTGCTTAAATTCTGGAATTCGGTAATTATAGCTTTACCTACGGTAATCGGTCAGGTTATTGTATCCGCTCTTGCGGCATTCGCCTTTGCAAAGCTGAAATTTCCGTTACGTGACAAGTTGTTTTTCGTCTACATTGTTTTGCTGATTCTGCCTTTGCAGGTAACGCTTGTACCGAATTATATCATTCTGGACAATATGGATTTATTAAATAATTTTCTTGCGATAATTTTACCGGGAACATTCTCTGCTTTCGGAATTTGTCTTTTACGCCAGAGCATTAAGTATATTCCCGATAACTCAATTGAGGCGGCAAGAATTGACGGAGCTTCGTATTTTAAGATTTTCACAAGAATTATTCTTCCACAAATAAAAGGAGGGCTTATAACTCTGACATTACTTTCCTTTATTGATAACTGGAACGTTGTTGAACAGCCTTTAATTTATTTAGACAACAATGCAATGTATCCTCTTTCAATTACAATGTCTGATATAAGCGATTCAGACTACGGAATAATTTTTGCCTGTGGGGTAATGTTTATGATTCCTGCACTTATTATTTATTTTTACGGACATAAAGATATAGATTTATCGTTCTCCGATTCTGAAAAGTGAGGTTTTGTATGAAACAGGATAAACTAAAAAGAACAGTAATTATTTTCGGAATAGTATTTTTAATTGTAATGCTTTTTCTTACGTATTTTTCAAAGACAATTGATAATCTGCTTTTGCCAAAGGTTAAGATTTCGGACGTTATAACGGGAAGTCTTTCAGAATATCCCGACAATATGCACACGCATTATCTTTTACCGCTTTCATCGGTTGTATCAGAAGAAGTAGTCTATATTATAAATACAGATGAAAATGGTAATGTAACAGTAAGCTCTGTGTCTGTTGCTGTCTGTGATAGCGATGATTTATATTATGAAGTAACGTCAGATTCTCTATTTTCGGATATGCAGGTGGTGTATATGACTTCAAAAGAAATTTCTGACGGTGACAGAGTGTATATCGAGGAGGGGGAGTGATGAAGAAAATTCTGCTGTGCTGCATTCCCTTGTTAATTATTATTCTGTCATTCTTTTATTTTACTATTAATATAACAAGTCAGCTACCTGATACAACTCTGATGAATTATAATCTAAAATCCGACAAAGAACCACTTACAATAGCTGAAATGGAAGAACTATTTGAAAGACTGTCCAATAACGGAGTTGGATTTTGCTGTGAGTATGATGAAATAAAAATGAAAGAAGAAACAATCAGCGTTGTACTTGTAAATGAAAACTACCTTGATGTTATGAATATAAGTAAAGACGGTATAACAAAAGAAAATGTTACAAACAAAGAAAACACCGTTATAATCAGCGACGAGCTTGCTCTGAAGTTGTTTTTTAATGAGAGAGCAGAAAATAACGAACTGAACATTTTCGGTAAAGCTTTTAAAATCACAGACGTGTATAATGAAAGCTCAGGATTTATTAATGAAATATCAAAAGACGGCAAAGAACGTATTTATATACCATACACCTGTACGGAAATTCACGAAAACATAAGGATAGATTCAATAGCTTATTCAAATAATTCTCCGTCAGCGCCTTTGATAGAGCAAATGGATTTGAGTCAATACCATTCGATTGATTTTTCTGAAAAAAATAAGGTTATCCATACATTTGAACATCTGCTGTGTTTGATTCTATATACCGGAATATGCATAATTTCATTAAGATTATGGTATTTGCTTTGCAGAAAGTATTTTTCGGAAATTAAAAACAATCTGAAAGTAAACTATTTTTTGAAATCAATTAATTCAATTCCTACAAAATACGTTTTGATTATTCTTGTAGGAATAGGAATACCTGTTGTTCTTCTTGTGATATTTGCCTGTTTGGATTTCAGCGTTTACATAGCTTCAAAATACGTACCAAACGACAACATATTCGATATGACACATTATATAAATGCAATTATTGAAAACACGAATTTATCAAATTCAATTGCACTGACGGGAAATAACTACTTATCGGTTTTATATGCGAATACGTTTAATATCCTGATATGGATACTCGCTATATTTGTTTTTTTATTTTCAGTATTAACATATAAGATTTTGAAAAAAATAAAAACACCTGAAATTGAATAAATTAAGCATATGTTAAGCGGCAACGAAATGTTGTCGCTTTTTTTACACCCGAAGGGGAGAGAGGATTATTTTACAAACTTTTCGATTCCAAGCACATAATCGCTTGAAACCTTATACAGACAACACAGAGCAATCAGATGCCGTATGGGAAGCTCACGTTTTCCGCTTTCATATTTGCTGTACTGTTCTTGTCGTGTGTGTAGAATGAAAGCAATCTGTTGTTGAGTGTATCCGTTTTTAATTCTGAGTTCCTTTAATCTTTTACAATAGTCCATAAATCCACCTCAATAATATTACTGTCTGTATTATTAACATAATTATAACATGTTAATA
>DXYG01000009.1 GCA_019415925.1 Clostridiales bacterium | reverse complement strand
ATATAATTAAGAATGAAAATATAGTTAAATTGAATTGATATTATTGTGTTTTAAGGAGTTGAACGTATGAAATACAGCTTTAGCGAGGACCGCAATGCGCTTGAGTTATTTTGTGCCGGCGATTCTGTTCGTGCCTACGATTTTTTCGGCGCACACCTCGTTAATCGGGACGGCAGAGACGGCGTTGTTTTCAGGGTATGGGCGCCCAATGCTCAGAGCGTGTCGGTCGTAGGAAGCTTCAACAACTGGAATAAGACCTCCGATTATATGTACAAAATCGGTAACGGCTCCTGGGAAGTGTTTATTGAGGGTATTAAGCCCTATGATATATATAAGTTTTGCATTGAAACGCCTTGGTTTGAAAAATTCCTGAAATCCGACCCTTTTGCGTTTCACACAGAAACCCGCCCCGACAATGCGTCACTTGTTTATAATATATCTGAATATGAATGGGGCGATGAGAGCTGGTTTGATTACCGTTCAAAGTGCGACAGCGTTAAGTCGCCGATGAATATTTACGAAATTCACGCAGGTTCATGGAGAAGGTATCCCGACGGTAACTTTTTTAATTACCGAAAGCTTGCCGACGAGCTTGTGCCGTATCTCAAAGAGATGCACTATACCCACGTTCAGCTTATGCCCATAACCGAGTATCCGTTTGACGGCAGCTGGGGGTTTCAGACAACGGGTTATTTTGCACCAACCTCCCGATACGGTACTCCTGCTGATTTTATGTACCTTGTCGATACGCTCCATAGGGAGAATATCGGAGTAATACTCGACTGGGTTCCGTCGAATTTCCCGAAAGACCCGTTCGGACTTGCAAAATTTGACGGTACCTGCCTTTATGAAAGCGAGGATCCCTGTAAGGGTGAACGTCCTGCATGGGGAACGTGCCTGTTTGATTTTTCAAAAAGCGAGGTCATAAGCTTTCTCGTTTCGTCTGCAATGTTCTGGATTGAAAAGTTCCATATAGACGGCTTGCGTGTGGGTGCGCTTTCGTCTATGCTTTACCTTGACTACGGCAAAAAAGACGGCGAGTGGACTCCGAATCAATACGGCGGCAAGCAAAATCTTGAGGCTATAAACTTTATAAAGCACCTCAATACTGCAGTTCATATGTTTCACCCCGACGTGCTTATGTTTGCCGAGGAAAACACATCCTGGCCAAAGCTTACTCACCCTGTTGAAGAGGGTGGACTCGGCTTTGACTACAAATGGAATATGGGCTGGATGAACGATATGCTCCACTATATGTCGCTTAATCCGCTTTGGAGACCGTTCAATCACGACAACCTTACATACAGCTTTTTCTATGCTTTTTCCGAGCACTTTCTGCTGCCGATTTCACACGATGAGGTTTCGCACGGCAAAGGCTCGTTAATCAATAAAATGCCCGGTGAATACGACGACAAATTTTCCGCAGTCAGAGCGTTCATTACATATATGTATGCTCACCCCGGAAAAAAGCTTGTGTTTATGGGCACGGAAATCGGTCAGTTTGATGAATGGGACGCTGATTCGGGAATTCAGTGGGATTTGCTTTCTTTCGAAAAACACTCGGCGTTAAAGCGTTTCTTCTGCGATTTGAACAAGTTTTATCTTGAAAACAAGCCGTTTTACGAGCTTGACGCAATCTGGAAGGGCTTTGACTGGATTCACCACGACGATTACACCAACAGCGTAATTGCGTTCAAACGAACCGACAGCGACGGCAATGAAATTATCGCCGTCTGCAACTTCCAGCCGGTAAAACACGATAAGTATTATATCGGTGTGCCGAAATACGGCTTGTACAGCGAAGTATTCACTTCTGATGCCGAGGAGTACGGCGGAACGGGCGTTTCAAACGGAAGTGAAATCACGCCTGAGATGATGAAAATTCACGGCTGTAATCAGGGACTTCCGCTTACACTGCCGCCTTTGAGCGTTATTTATCTTAAATGTACAGGCGAGCTTGAGCCGGTTTCTTAGAATTAATTTAGTTTTCAAACCCATACGGGTTTTACGCAATGCCGCTTTATTATGCGGAAAATTGCTTATAATATGCATATGCTATAATAATAAATCGGAGGTATTTCTAAATGTTTCCAAAACAGGAAGTAGTTGCAATGCTGCTTGCAGGCGGTCAGGGCTCACGTCTTGGCGTGCTTACAAGAAAGATTGCAAAACCCGCCGTTCCGTTCGGCGGAAAGTATCGCATTATTGACTTTCCCTTGTCAAACTGCGTAAATTCGGGTATAGAGGCTGTGGGTATTCTCACTCAGTATCAACCGCTTGTGCTCAATGAGTATATAGGCAACGGTCAGCCGTGGGACCTTGACGGTATGCACTCCGGCGTAAACTGTTTAAGCCCCTATCAGGCTGTTGACGGTGCCGACTGGTATTCGGGCACTGCAAATGCAATTTATCAGAATATCAACTATATCGAGCGATATGACCCTGAATATGTTGTAATTCTATCGGGCGACCATATCTACAAAATGGACTACAACAAAATGCTCGAATTTCACAAGGAAAAGGGAGCAGCCTGCACAATTGCGGTAATTGACGTTCCGCTTGAGGAGGCTTCACGCTTTGGTATTCTCAATACATACGAGGACGGAAGAATCTATGAATTTGACGAAAAGCCGGAGCATCCCAAGAGCACAAACGCATCTATGGGAATCTATATTTTCAGCTGGAAAGAGTTGAAAAAGTATCTTGTTGAGGACGAGGCAAAGGAAAATTCAAGTCACGACTTCGGCAAGGACGTTCTGCCTGCAATGCTTGAAGCAGGTGAGAAAATGTTTGCATATCCGTTTGAGGGTTACTGGAAAGACGTCGGAACAATCGACAGTCTGTGGGAGGCAAATATGGATTTGCTCGACCCGAACGTTACACTCGACTTAAAGGACATTTATTCACGAAATCCTATGATGCCGCCTCACTACGTTTCAAGTGACGCAAGCATTCAGAATTCACTTGTTGCCGATGGCTGTAACGTTTACGGAAATCTTGAATTTTCAATACTCTTTGCCGGCGTTACTATCGGCAAAAACGCAACGGTAAATTCTTCAATTATTATGCCCGGCGCAGTAATTGAGGAGGGTGCTGTTGTTCAGTACGCAATTGTTGCAGAAAATACGGTAGTCGGCAAAAATGCCGTAGTAGGCGAAAAGCCCGAAGAAGCAAGCGACCGTGATAACTGGGGAATTACAGTAATCGGTGCAAACACAGTTATCGGCGAAAATACTGTTATAAAGGCAAAGACAATGATAGAAAGCAATACGGAGGTGACTGCAAATGAGAAGTAATAATGTTCTCGGCTTTATATTTGCCGGTACGCTTGATGAAAAAATTCCGGAGCTTTCAGCCTCCCGTACAATGGCGAGCGTTCCGATTGGCGGCAAATACCGACTGATTGACTTTGTGCTTTCAAATATGTCAAATTCAGGCATTAATAACGTAGGCATCGTTGCCAAGAGCAACTTCCTTTCTCTTATGGACCACGTAGGTTCGGGCAGTGCGTATGACCTTTCAAAGAGAAGAAGCAATCTTACAATTCTTCCTCCTTACGGCGGAAAGACATTTTCAAACTACGTTGAAACAATCTACAATATGCACGGCTACATTGAAAACAGCCGTGAGGAATATATTCTTCTCTCACCTTCAAATATTGTGACTAATTTTGATTACAACAGCGTGTTTGATTTCCACTCAAAGAATAATGCCGATATTACGCTTATCTATAAGCACGGTGTTGTGCCCAGCGGCTATGACAGACCGCTTACAGTTGACGTTGATGAAAACGGCAGAGTTAAGCAGATTTTCATTAAGCCCGAAAAAGGTGACGAAAAGGTAAATCAGTTCTACGGCTCCGTTCTCGTAAAGAAAGACCTTCTTATGGATGAAATCAGAACTTCACTCAGCCTTAATCAGCTTGATATTAAGCGTATCATTCAGAAATCCATTGATAAATACAACGTATACGCTTATGAAAATACAGGCTATTGTGCGGCTATCAGCTCAATCAACGACTACTTTGAGTTCAATATGGACTTGATGAAAAAGGAAGTAAGAGATGAGCTGTTCAATCCCAAACGCCCTATTTTTACAAAGGTAAGGGACGACGCTCCGTCAAAATACGGACTGACAAGCAGTGTCAAAAATTCAATTATTGCGCAGGGCTGTGTCATTGACGGCGAGGTTGAAAACTGCGTACTTTCAAAGGGTGTTTATGTCGGTGAAGGTGCAAAAATCAGCAATTGCATTGTAATGCAGGATACAAAAATAGGTTGCAATACCAACCTCAATTATGTTATCATAGATAAGGATGTTACAATTAAGGACGGACGTTCACTGATGGGATTCGATTCATATCCTATCTATATCGCAAAAAAATCTGTTGTTTAACTGGAGGAAAAACAAATGAGAATTTTATACTGTGCTTCGGAGGCAAATCCATATTGCGGAAGCGGCGGTCTTGCCGACGTAGCAGGAAGCCTGCCTCATACACTTTGCAGAAAGGGACAGGACTGTAGAATAGTAGTTCCGCTTTACGGCACTATTCCGCAGGAGCTTAGAAATTCGATGAATTTTATAACAAACTTTACTGTACCCGTAGCATGGCGTCATCAGTACTGCGGACTTTTCTGGGCAAGATGGCACGACTGTACATACTACTTTATCGACAATGAGTATTACTTCAAGCGTGGAACGCTTTACGGTCACTATGACGACGCTGAGAGATTTGCTTTCTTCTCACGTGCAATTCTTGAAATGCTTCCGTATATCGACTTCCACCCCGATATTATTCACTGCAACGACTGGCAGACAGCTCTTGTACCTGTTTACTACTATCTGTTCTATTCTCACAGACCTTGGTATCATAACATCAAGAGCCTGTTCACAATCCACAACATTCAGTATCAGGGCGAATACGGCTGGGAGGTTAATACCGAGTGCGTAGGTATCCCTGCTTCCGAAACAAAGATTCTCGAAATGAACGGCAAGCTCAATATGATGAAGGGCGCAATTGAAACCGCAACACGTGTTTCAACTGTTTCACCGAGCTATGCGGCTGAAATCAGAGACCCATGGTACAGCTGGGGTATGCACGACGAGCTTAATCTCCGTCACTATAAGTTGTGCGGAATCAAGAACGGCATTGACACCGTAAGCTACAACCCCGAAACCGACTATCAGCTCTACCGCAATTACTCAAAGGACGATATGAGCGGCAAGGGCGAGTGTAAGCGTGCTTTGCAGGAGCGTTTGTGCCTTGAACAGCGCTGGGACGTTCCGATTGTCGGAATGGTTACACGTCTTGTTGCGCACAAGGGACTTGACCTTGTAAGAATGGGACTTGAGGAGCTTATGAACACAGAGAATATGCAGTTTGTAATTCTCGGTTCGGGCGATAAGGAGTATGAAGATTACTTCAACTATATGCAGGCAAAATATCCCGGCAGGCTTTGCTTCTGTCACGGCTTTGTTCCCGAGCTTGCAAGAAAGATTTACTCGGGCGCAGATATTTTCCTTATGCCTTCTGCTCAGGAGCCTTGCGGTCTTGCACAGATGATTGCTCTGCGTTACGGCACAATTCCCGTAGTGCGTGAGGTAGGCGGACTTAAAGACTCCGTATTCGACAGCGCAGACAGATACGGCAACGGCTTTACGTTCAAGAACTACTACACAGCAGATATGCAGCTTGCAGTAAGACGAGCTCTCTGGGGAATTCGTGATGCGGGCGGCTGGAAACAGCTTATGTGGCGTGCAATGATGAGCGACAACAGTTGGGAACGTTCGGCACAGGATTACATAAATCTTTACAACGACACACTCAAATGGGCGTAAAATAATTTGATATTTTTCAGACTGCGGAGGTTGAGTTTTCCGCAGTCTGTTTAGTTTTTAGAGAATAAAAAGAGAAAATAAAAATATTTTTATAAAACGCTTGACAATACGACTTTTTTTTGATAAAATACTAACTGTTGCATCGGGATGTAGCGCAGTTTGGTAGCGCACACGTCTGGGGGGCGTGGAGTCGCAAGTTCAAGTCTTGTCATCCCGACCAGTCGAGTGCCTTGATACGTAATTGAGTATCAAGGCACTTTTCTTTTTGATATAACTGCAAAATTAACTGAAACATCATTTTAGCAACCTGTTGATAAATAAACACCCTGTATGCAATTTGCATACAGGGTATTTTCTTTGCCTACAAGAGCATCCTGCCTATTTGGCGTTAATGTTAATGTATTCTGCTTTTAATTTTGAATAAAGAATTTTCTGACTGCTGTACAGTCCGTAATATCCGCTCAGCATATAACTTACTGCGCTTGCAATTCCGAAGAAAATCAGTCCTTGTGCACCGAAAACCTCAACGCTCAAAAGAACTGATGCAATCGGACAGTTGATAACACCGCAGAACAGACAAATCAAGCCTACAGCCGCACCGAACGACGGGTCAAGTCCGAGCAGACTGCCGAAAACACAGCCGAAGGTCGAGCCGATAAACAGCGTCGGCACAATTTCGCCGCCCTTGTAACCGCATCCGATTGTGACGGCTGTGAAAATTATTTTAAGGATAAATGCCTCAGGCTTTGCATTTCCGCCTATAGCGTTTGTAATAATTTGCGAACCTGCACCGTTGTAGTCACGACAGCCAACCGCAAAGGTCAGCACAATAATAATTACACCGCCTGCGATAATTCGCAGGTATTCGTTTTTTATCAGCTTTTTTGCCAATTTCTGAGTTTTTCGCATTGTAACGCAGAAGATAATACTTACAACTGCGCAAGCGGCGGCAAGTCCGATAACCTGAACAAGCGGAAGAAAATCAAGATTCGGAATTGCTTTGCTTATGTCAAAACGCAATGGACTTGCGCCAAGGTGGATTGAAACAAAGTAAGCTACCACTGCCGAAGTAAAGCAGGGAACAAGCGCAGAGTAGTACGCAACGCCCACGCTGATTACTTCCAGCGCAAAGAAAGCGGCAGTAATAGGAGTGCAGAAAAGCGACGAGAAAAGTCCGCTCATTCCGCACATAACCGCAACGTGAATGTCGCTTTCTTCAAGATGTAAAATTCTGCCGACAATAGTTCCCAGACTTCCGCCAAGCTGTAGCGCCGCACCTTCTCTGCCTGCCGAGCCGCCGAGAAGATGAGTAATAATTGTGCTTATAAATATCAGCGGAGCAATGACAAACGGAACGTGATTTTTGCTCCTAATAGACTCTAAAACGCAGTTTGTACCGGGGTCGTTTTCAATTCTGCACAGCTTATACAGAAACACAATCAGCACACCGCCCAAGGGGAGCAGAAAAATAAGATACCACAGACTGCTTTCAAGCCTGTTTGCATATTTAATGCAAATGCTGAAAAGCGAGCCTATCGCACCTCCGATAAGTCCTGTCACCGATGCGATGAACAGCCACTTTACAAATGTCTTTACGTACTGCCACGCAGAAGTTATTTTATGTATTACAAGATTTTTTATTTTATCCAACTGTACCGCCTCTTTTTCGCTTTTATTTTACCACATTTGTTATGATTTTACAATTGATAGTTTGTTTCGGCTGAGTCTTGATGAATCCAAAAAATAAATGTTGAAAAGCATAGGATAAAATGATATAATAATTACAATTATGCAGTAATATGTACGTTAATATTGAAAAGAGGACTAAAATGGCTATTAAGGTTACACTTCTGACGCATACACCGAATCCCGAACAAACTGTTGCAATGGCGGCAAAGCTCTGCTATTCGCCGTCGGGAATTGAAGATATAAGAGAAGGACTTACCGAAGAAAAAGCAGCTTCGTTTATAAATATGCTTTCTGACCTCGGACACGCAAGCCCAACCGAACACGCAGTATTTACCTTTGGAATTGAGGGAATTTCAAGAGCCTGTTCACACCAGCTTGTGCGCCACAGAATCGCTTCCTACAGCCAGCAGTCACAGCGATATGTTGACGGAACGAAGTTTGAGTTTGTAACTCCGCCCGAAATTGCCAAAAACGAAAAGGCTTTGAATGCATATAATAAGGTGATTTCACTTCAGGCAGACGCTTACAAGGAAATCAGAGATGCACTTGCCGCAGGATATATCAAGGATTATTGCAAAGAATCCGGAAAAGATATTATTGGCAGTGATGAAGAAATCATAGAAAAGTTCGGAAATGAAAACAAAAAGCAGTGTTCCGCTTTCATAAAAAAGGCAAACGAGGATGCCCGATTCATTCTTCCGAATGCATCAACCACTAAAATTGTCTGCTCGTTCAACGCACGAAGTCTGCAAAACTTCTTTGCACACCGCTGCTGCAACCGTGCACAGTGGGAAATCCGTGAGGTAGCAGAGCAGATGCTGTTGCAGTGCCTTGAGGTTGCGCCCAATCTGTTCAAAAACTGCGGTCCGTCCTGCCTTTTCGGGCCTTGTCCCGAGGGCAATATGTGCTGCGGAAAACAAAAGGAAATGCGTAAAAAATACGGCAGAAAATAAATAGGTGTTAATATGAAAAGCAAAATAATTGTTATTGAAGGTCTTGACGGCAGCGGAAAGGCTACACAGACCGAGATTCTTGCCGAAAAGCTCAGAAAGCAAGGCTTGAATGTTAGAAAGCTTGAATTTCCCGATTACGCAAGTCAAAGCTCTGCTCTTGTAAAAATGTATCTCGGCGGCGACTTCGGCGACAAGCCCGAGGACGTAAATGCCTATACCGCATCGGCTTTTTATGCTGTTGACAGGGCGGCAAGCTACTTAAAGCACTGGAAAAAGGATTATGAGCAGGATTGCTGCATTTTAAGCGACAGATACGCAACTTCAAACATAATCTACCAGATGTCAAAGCTTGATGACAGTGAGCGTGACTCCTTTATCGAGTGGCAGAGCGATTTTGAATATGAAAAGCTCGGAATTCCCAAGCCCGACATTGTAATTTACCTCGACGTAGAGCCGCAGGTTTCGCAGAAGCTTATGGAAAAACGCTACGGCGGCGACGCTTCAAAAAAGGACATTCACGAAAAAAATCTCAAATACTTGCTTGAATGCAGAAGAAGTGCGCTCTATGCGGCTGAAAAATGCTCGTGGCGCATAATAAACTGTTGCGAAAACGGTGAGATTAAAACCATTGAAAAAATTTCGGAAGAAATCGACAAGGCGGTATCAGATATTTTATGCTGAACTTTAAGTTGATTGAAAAATCACAGATTGAAGAATATAAAAAATACTACGATTACTCAACAGCCTTTGGCTGTGACCTTAATCTGCTCAACGCCTACCTCTGGCGGGACGAGTACAATATAAATTTTGCAGTTTACGACGATACGCTGATTAAGGCGTATTTCAACGACGACGGCAGTATCTGGGGTTACTGTATGCCGACCGGTAAGAACATAAAGGGTGCGCTTGAGGAGATTTTTGCAGACGCATACGAAAGAGGCAAAAAGCCGTATATTGTAATGCTTACAAACGGTCAGAGAGCAATGCTCGAGTCAATCTTTCCGTCAAAATTTACTTTTGAGCGTTCGCCCGAAAATCAGGACTATATCTACCTTACCGAGGAGCTTGTAACGCTTCAGGGCAAGCGATTTCACGCAAAACGAAATCATATTTCAAGGTTTTACAAAACATACGATAACACACGCTTTGAAACTATTGATGATGAAAACAAGTACGACGCCCTGAAGGTTGTGCTTGGCTGGTACGCCGAAAACGGAATTCCTTCCGAGGATAACGAAGAGGTAAAGGCAATTTGCGAGAGCCTTGAAAATCTTGAGGAATTCAATATGCAGGGCGCAGTGCTTTATGTTGATGAAAAGCCTGTTGCAATGACGCTCGGCAGTGAGATTTCACCGAGCGTTTACGACATAAATTTCGAAAAGGCTCTGCGTGAATACGACGGAGTTTATTCGGTAATCAACAACGAATTTGCCAAAACTCTTACAAAATACAAGTATATAAACAGGGAAGAGGATATGGGGCTTGAAGGCTTGAGAAAATCAAAGCTTTCCTACAATCCCGTTATTATTCTTGACCGCTACAATGCAAGACTGAAAGATGAAAATTAATTTTGAAAAAAATAAATCTGAGTGCATTCCGCTTTTAAAAAAGCTCTGGCTTGACTGCTTTGAAGAAAAAAGTCAGGCAGTTGATTTGTTCTTTGATCGCTGTCTTGATTTTACGTTAGTTTACACCGCAAGCGTAGAGAATAAACCCGTTGCAATGCTGTATCTTATCAGCTCAAATCTTAACGGCAAAAAGGCTCACTACCTTTGCTCAGCCGCAACACAGGGTGAGTACAGAAACCTCGGAATAATGAGCAGACTGATAGAATATGCGTTGGAGGATTCTCACAAAAACGGTGACATTTATTCATTGCTTTTTCCTGCAAGCGAAAAGCTTTATACCTATTACGAACGCCTTGGCTACAAAGCTCTTTGCTCAGCAAGCAGAAAAGTATTTACAAGAGAAGAACTAAAGCAAATTGCTCATAATAATCAAAGCAATTTGTCATCTGTAAATTCATATAATTTTGAGGAACTGCAAAGGCTGTGCTTAAAAGATAATTTTCTTTTTCAAAATAATAATTTTATTTCTTTTGCATCTGATTATTATTCTCTTTACGATTGCAAAACCGTAAAATCAGACAATTGTTTTGCCCTTTTTGAGGAAGAAAACGGCACGGCAGAAGTATTTTACTCACTTTACACCGATTTTTCGGAGCTTTCAGAAAAAATCCTTGAAAATACAACTGCAAAGCAATTTATTTTTACGGGAAAGCCGGATAGTGAAAATTATAATAATTCTATAATCGAAAAATACGGGATGATAAAATCCCTTGATAATAACGAAAAAATCCCCGAAAATACCTATCTCGGGATAACTCTCAGTTGAAAGGAAATGCGATATGTTCTATGTTTTTCTTGCAGACGGGTTTGAAGAAACCGAGGCGCTTGCAACGCTTGACGTAATGCGCCGTGCAAAGCTTGACGTTCTCACCGTCGGCGTAACAGGCGAGCTGGTGACAAGCTCACACAAGGTAACTGTTAAAGCCGACATTACGCCCGATAAAATCAGCCTTGATAATATTGAGGGTGTTGTGCTCCCCGGAGGAATGCCCGGCACGCTGAATCTTGAAAAAGCCGACTGCGTAATCAATGCCGTAAAATACTGCTACGATAACGATAAATTTGTTGCGGCTATCTGTGCTGCACCGTCAATTCTCGGTCATCTCGGAATGTTAAAGGGCAGAAAAGCTACCTGCTTCCCCGGCTTTGAAACAGAGCTTGAGGGCGCTGAATTTACAGCCGCTCACACCGAAACCGACGGCAATGTAATCACTTCAAAGGGTGCAGGCTGTGCAGTAGAATTCGGTCACGCTATCGTTAGCGCCGCTTTGTCAAAGGAAACAGCCGACAGCGTAATTGAGGCTATGCAATGCCTTTGAGCAAAAATATAAGACAGCGCAAAAATGAGCTTCGTGCTGTCCACAAGCGGCTTCGTGCAACCTGCCCCAAGGATGTAAAAGAGGAGCTTGACAAAAAGCTTACAACTCAGTTTTTGTCGCTTAATGAATACAAAAACTGCAAAACGCTGTTTGCATTTGTGTCAACTCCGATTGAGGTTGACACCTCAAAAATAA
This sequence comes from Clostridiales bacterium, assembly GCA_019415925.1. Lineage (GTDB taxonomy): Bacteria > Bacillota > Clostridia > Oscillospirales > Acutalibacteraceae > Ruminococcoides. Next base: position 42,909 of record DXYG01000009.1, on the reverse strand, counting down.
TTGAAACAGCCCTCAAAGACGGCAAACGCCTTGCCGTACCCAAATGCATTGATAAGACGGGGTTAATGGATTTTTACTATATATCTTCCACCGATTGTCTGAAAAAGGGTGCGTTTTCGATTATGGAGCCTGATGAAACGCTGTGCGAAAAGGTTACTGACTTTTCAGACGGCTTGTGCCTTGTGCCCGGTCTTTGCTTTGACTATCAGGGCTACAGGCTCGGATTCGGCAAAGGCTACTACGACAGATTTCTTGAAAAATTCTGCGGAATCAGCGTTGGAATCTGCTATTCACGCTGTATAGAAAAAGAGCTTCCGAAAGGCATATTTGACAAGAATGCCGATATTCTCGTTACCGATAAATTTATTAATTACACACGCAACGTGTCAAAAAGGAATGATACATATGAGCCTTGACAATAATAATTATACACAGGATAATCTTGAACAGCAAAGGCGCCGCAAGGCTGAGAATTTTCACCTGAACATCCGTGACAACTACGATGATGAGGGTGAAAACGGCTACAGCGAGTCCGACGAGCTTAATTCATACAGCGGACAGGACGTTAAGGATAAAATTGCCCGTCAGTCCAGAAATGCGCTCAAGAAGAAAAAGAAAGCCGAGAAGAAAGAGCTTAAGGTCAAGAATAAATATAACCGCCGTTATTTCAGGTGGTTCTGGGTTGTTTCGGTTGTAATTGTCGGAGCAATGCTGTCGGTATTCCTGATAACGGGAATGAACGATTTGCTTGCAATCAACCGCACCGATTCGTCAAAGGTAAGGATTGAAATTCCCGAAAATCCAACGCTTGACGATGTTGCCGACACCCTTGCAAAAAACGGAATCATCGGCGAGCCGTCGTATTTCAAAATGTTTGCTAAAATAACAAAATCAGCCGACGATTTTACTCAGGGTACATATGAAATAAGCAAAAATATGGACTATGAGGCTATTATAAATTATCTGCTGAGTACAAACAACAGAACCGATACCGTAAAGGTAATGATTACCGAAGGTCAGAACGTGCTTGAAATTGCAAATACCCTCAAAGAAAACGGCGTTTTAAGCAATACGGACAAGTTCCTTGAGCTTTGCGCTTCCGATAATTTTGATGATGATTTCAGCTTCCTCAAAGCAATCAAAAATGCTAAAGATCGTTATTATAAGCTTGAGGGTTATCTCTATCCCGATACCTACGAGTTCTATAAAAACGAGGACGCTGAAAGCACAATTTATAAATTTTTAAACAACTATGAAGCTAAGCTTAGCGAAAAGCAGGACGTAAGCGGTTATGACAAGCTTATGACCGTCAACAAGCTTCTTGAAGAGAGCAACAGCGATTATTCGCTTGATGAGATTATGACAATAGCCTCGATTATTCAGGCTGAGGCGGCTAATGTTGACGATATGTACAACGTATCTTCAATTCTGCATAACAGACTGACTGCCAACGTTGATATGGGTGTTTCAAATCTCGGACTTGATTCAACAAAGTTCTATCCGTACAGAAGCGCTCTTGATGTTCCTGCAAGCGAAGGCAAGAATTACACCAGCAAGTACGATACCTACAACAAGTCAGGACTTCCCGCAGGACCTATCTGCAACCCCGGAATGGACGCAATTCTTGCGGCTATCAATCCGAACGATACAAGCTACTATTACTTCTGCCACGATAAGGACGGAAACGCATACTACGCTTCCACAATCTATGAGCACGAAGCAAATCTGGAGTATATACAATGATAAAGAAACCTGAAATTTTGTCGCCGGCAGGCGATCCGGAGTGCCTTGAATCAGCACTGAAATTCGGTGCTGACGCAGTTTTCCTCGCAGGGAAAATGTTCGGAATGAGGTCTGCTCCGCAGAATTTTGACAACACACAGCTAAAGCTTGCGTGCGAAAAAGCTCACGCACTCGGCAAAAAGATTCACGTCACCTGCAATGTTCTGCCACGCAATAAAGAGCTTGAATTTTTACCCGACTTTTTAAGCTATGCTCAGGAATGCGGAGTTGACGCACTGATAATTGCAGACCTCGGTGTTTTTGAGGCGGCAAAGCGTTACGCTCCCAAGGTTGCACGCCACATTTCAACACAGGCAGGCGTTACAAACTACGCAACTGCCAATACGCTTTACAATATGGGTGCGTCAAGAGTAGTGCTTGCAAGGGAAATTCCGCTTGATGAAATTGCCCAAATGCGTGCAAAAATTTCTCCCGAGCTTGAAATTGAGTGCTTTGTTCACGGCGCAATGTGCGTTTCGTTTTCGGGCAGATGCCTTATTTCAAGCTATATGACAGGCAGGGATGCAAATCACGGCGATTGTGCTCAGCCCTGCCGCTGGAAATACCACCTCTTTGAAGAAAACAGGGATGGGCAGTATTTTCCTGTTGAAGAAACCTCCGACGGAACTTATCTTTACAATTCAAGGGATTTGTGTATGATAGAGCACATTCCCGAGCTTGTAAAGGCAGGTGTTTCAAGCTTCAAGATTGAGGGCAGAGCAAAATCTGCCTATTACACAGCCGTAACAACGAACGCTTACCGACACGCAGTAGACGATTATTTTGAGAATATGAGCGATGATTACAAGCTAAAGCCTTGGATTAAGGAAGAGCTTGAAAAAATCAGCCACAGGGAATATAACACAGGCTTTTACTTTAACCATGAGCCGGGGCAGGTTACGGGCAACGGAGGATATATCCGCCACTATGACGCCGTTGCTGTTTGCGAAAAGTCGATTGACGATACTACTTCGCTTATTTCACAGCGCAACAAGTTCCTCGTAGGCGATACGCTTGACGTGTTGCCGCCGAGCGGAATTCCGTTTGATATTAAATGTATTTCACTTAAAAATGAGGAAGGAGAATTTGTCGACAGCGCACCTCATCCGACTCAAAGGCTCTTTATGCAGTCCGACAAAGCCGTTCCGACAGGCTCTGTAATAAGAAAACGTAGGGATTAGTCGAGCGCCTCGACACGCAATTCGGGCAGACAGGTTGATATTATCAAACTTTATTTGCCCGACCGTTTCTGAGCAGTTTTCATATAAAGTAAAAAAACTGTTGACAATAAGAAAAAACGGTCATATAATTTAGAAGATAATTAATATATTATTCGGCAATGACGGGATGAGTCGTTTTGAATCCTTGCAGAGAGAAGCTGTCCGGTGCAAAGCTTCAGGTGAAAATTCGACAGGCTGCCCCTGAGCTCCGTGTGATTAAGCACGGCGTATGCCTGCGTTAAGGGCTTGTAATCCTATGATTACTCAAAGCGGACGTGTTTTGCGTCAATTTGGGTGGTACCGCAGGAAATTCCTGTCCCATATTCTTATATGGGGCAGTTTTTATTTTTGCAAAACATTTTTAGTAAATTGTGCGAGCGACATCCTCGTCGCTCAAAATAAAAGGAGAGTATATTATGCAATGGACAGGACTTAATGAATTAAGAGAAAAATTTCTTTCGTTTTTCGAATCAAAGGGTTGTTTAAGACTTCCCAGCTTTTCTCTTGTTCCGAAAGACGACAACAGCCTTCTGCTTATCAACAGCGGAATGGCTCCGATGAAAAAGTATTTCACAGGCGAAATCACTCCTCCTCGCAAGCGTGTGACAACCTGCCAGAAATGTATCCGTACACCCGACATTGAGCGTGTAGGAATCACAGCACGTCACGGCACATTCTTTGAAATGCTCGGCAACTTCTCGTTTGGTGACTACTTTAAGCACGAAGCAACAGCGTGGGCGTGGGAATTTTTTACCGAGGTTCTCGAAATGCCTGTTGACAAGCTCTACGTTTCAATCTATCAGGACGACGACGAGGCTTATAAAATCTGGACAGAAGAAGTCGGCGTTGACCCGTCGCATATGGTACGTCTTGGCAAAGAGGACAACTTCTGGGAACACGGCTCAGGTCCTTGCGGCCCTTGCTCTGAAATTTATTTCGACAGAGGTGAGGACAAGGGCTGCGGAAGTCCCGACTGCGGCGTAGGCTGCGAGTGTGACAGATTTGTTGAAGTGTGGAACCTTGTTTTCACACAGTTTGAAAACGACGGCAACGGCAACTACACTCCGCTTGACCACCCCAACATTGATACAGGTATGGGACTCGAACGACTTGCCTGCGTAATGCAGGGCGTTGACAACCTTTTCCTTGTCGATACAATTCAGAATATTATGAAGCATATTTCTCAGATTACGGGCGTTGAGTACGGAAAAGACGAAAAGAGCGATATTTCACTTCGTGTAATCACCGACCATATCCGCAGTACAACCTTTATGATTGGCGACGGAGTTATGCCCTCAAACGAAGGCAAGGGCTACGTGCTCCGCAGACTCTTAAGACGTGCCGCTCGTCACGGCAGACTTCTCGGCTATAAAGAACCTTTCCTCTACAAGATTTGCGACACTGTAATCAAAGAAAATCTCACAGCTTATCCCGAGTTAAAGGAAAAAGAGGAATTTATCACAAAGGTTATCAAGGTTGAAGAGGAAAGCTTTGCAAAGACAATCGATCAGGGCTTTAAAATGCTTCAGGGCATTATGGAGAACGATGATATCAAGACCTTGAGTGGTGAAGACGCATTCAAGCTCAACGATACCTACGGCTTCCCGATTGATTTAACAAGAGAAATTCTTTCGGAAAAAGGAATCGAGGTAGACGTTGACCGTTTCCACGAGCTTTTGAAGGAGCAGAAAAAGCGTTCACGTGACGCTCGCAAAAACGCAGGTGCAGACGCATGGATTTCCGATGCAACCGACCTTTCCGACGTTGCAAAAACAGAATTCATCGGCTACAGCGAGCTTTCCTGCGATTCAACAGTTCTTGCAATCGTTCGTGACGGCGAAAGAGTTGACAGCGTAAACGAGGGCGAAAGCGCAGTAATCGTACTCGACAAAACTCCGTTCTATGCAGAAAGCGGCGGACAGGTAGGCGATACGGGCGTTCTCGAAAGCGGAAACTTCACTGCCGACGTTGACGACACAACAAAAGACCCGTCAGGCAATATCTTCCTCCACGCCTGCACCGTAAGAAGCGGAAGCGTTGCAGTAGGCTCAAAGGTAAGCTCGGCTGTAGACAGCGAACGCCGTGCCGATATTACCAGAAACCACACAGCCGCTCACCTTTTGCAGGCAGCACTGCGTGATGTCCTCGGCAACCACGTTCAGCAGGCAGGTCAGCTTGTCACAGACTCCTACTTCCGTTTTGACTTCACTCACTTTGAGGCTATGACTGCAAAGGAGCTTATCGAGGTTGAAAACCTTGTAAATAAGAAAATTTTTGAAGCTATTGAAGTTCAGACCCGTGAAATGCCGATTGAAGAGGCTAAAAAGCTCGGTGCAATGGCTCTGTTCGGTGAAAAGTACGGCAACGTTGTACGTGTTGTAAGCGCAGACGATTTCTCAATTGAGTTCTGCGGCGGTACACACGCAAAGAATACTTCAAATCTCGGACTTTTCAAAATCCGTCAGGAAGGCTCTGTTGCCGCAGGCGTAAGAAGAATTGAAGCTTTAACAGGCAACGGCGTATTAAATTATATCAACGGCGTTAATGCGGCTGTTATGGGAGTTTGCTCTGCACTGAAAATTTCAAATCCCAAAGCAGTAGTTGAGGGCGCACAAAAGGCTGAAACACTTATCAAAGTACAGCAGAAAGAGATTAACGAGCTTAATTCAAAGCTTGCCGTTGCACAGCTCGCCGAGCTTTTCGCAGGCACAGAGGTTGAAAACGGCGTAAGAATCGTTACTTCGAAGGTTGAAAACGCAAATGCTGACGTACTGCGTACAATGTGTGAGCGTGCAAAGGACACAGCACCAAAGGTTGTAATCGTGCTTGCAGCCGTAAACGACGGCAAGGTAACCTTTGCGGCTGCTTGCGGAAAAGAGGCTCTTTCTCTTGGCGCAAATGCAGGCAAAATCGTAAAAGCAGTTGCACAGGCAGCAGGCGGCAACGGCGGCGGAAAGCCCGATATGGCTATGGCAGGCGCAAAAGAGCACGAAAAGGTTGAGGCTGCACTTTCTATCGTAAAAGACACAGTATATTCTATGCTTAAATAATTATGATAAAAATTTTTTAAGTTGTTGCAAAAATAACATAAATTGTGAAAATTTAACAAATCGACAATCAAAATCTTGTGCAATTAATGATGTTACAATTGAATTAAAAGTATTGAAGTTTTGTTACATTTATTGTATAATAGCTTTACTGAGATATTATGCCAATATCTCTAAGTTCACGAACAATTTAGGAGGAGATTAAAAATGTTCAAGAAAATAGCAAGCCTTGCTATTGCCGCTACAATGATGGTTGGTACAGCAGCAATCACAGCAAGTGCATCAGAAGTTGAAGCTGATACAGTAGGCGCTGAAGATTCAGCAGTTGTTTCAGCAGACAGTTCATCAGAAGTAGGCGCAGATGCCGGTTCTGAAGCAGTCAGCGCAGGCAGCGTAGTTAAGTTTGACGCTAAAAAGTCAGGCTGGAACCTCGATACAAACAAGAAGTTCTACTGCCACATCTGGAAAGCTGACGGTTCAGGCTCATGGCCTGAGTGGCAGACAAAGGCTGAGCAGTGTTCTTTTGATAAAAACACAGGTGTAGCTACATATGACCTTTCTAAGACAGGCAACACAATCAGCCCCTCTGACGGAAGAGTTTACTGTGTTATTTTCTCATCTAACACAGGTATGCAGACCTGTAACGTAATTATGAGCGGTGCTTGCATCGGCGACACACTCTATTGCACAGGTGAGCAGAGTGAAAACCCTGAAGACTCAGAGAAGAAAGACTTTGTTGCTAAGTGGGAAAACACTGCTGACTGCGGTCAGGAAAGAAAGATTACATCAACAGGTAACATTGTTGGTTCTGCTTTCCCCGAAGGCGAGTCTGACGTAACACTCCTTGCTACATATCTCATGGCTTACTATGATGACCCTGCAAAGACAGACCTTACACAGAATCTCCTTGATACTCTCAAGGTTAGCCCTGTTGACGTAATGGGTGTTGTTAAGCAGAGAGTTACTGATGATGACAAGAAGGTTAAGGCAATTGAGGATATTCTCTCTAAATGCACAGACCCCACCACAGGTAAGAAGACTGATACAAAGCAGCTTGAAGAAGTTAAGGCAGGCGGCACTACAAGCAACCTTGGCGGCGGTTCAGGATCAACTGGTGGTTCAACCGGTTCAGGCTCAAGCTCAGGCTCAGGCTCAAGCTCTGTTAAGTCAGGTGTTGAAACAACAATTCTCTATGTATTCGGCGGACTTATGCTTGCAGCAGCAGGTGTAGCATTCCTCGCAAGAAAGAAGAGAGAGGAATAATCTATAACTGATTGTTCTAAGTTTAATATTCACAAATCAGGCGTTGCAGGAAACTGCAACGCTTTTGTGATTTTATTTTATAATTCAAAACTAAACAAAAAACTATTGATTTTCTTATCAACGTGTGCTATAATAATCAAGAATTGCAAGAAGTCATTGCGTGCAATTAAGTGAGCGGCAGGCCCTGTGCGATTGGGGTCTGTGAACCATGTCAGGCGGGGAACCGAGCAGCATTAAGCAGTATTTCTGATGCGATGCAGTAAGTCTGCCGCTTACTTATTTGTACGATTGCCGTTATTTCGGCTGACGGCTTGCATTTTTTGTTGATGCGGAGGTGATTTTTTGTATAGGGTTTTGTATCGCAAATGGCGACCGCAGACGTTTGATGATGTTTCCGGACAGGAGCACATCACCACTACTCTGAAAAACGAGGTTGTTGCAGGTCGGCTTAACCACGCCTACCTTTTCACGGGTTCGAGGGGTACGGGCAAAACAACCTGTGCAAAAATTCTTTCCAAAGCAGTAAACTGCCTTGATATCCACAACGGAAATCCCTGCGGAGAATGTGAAATCTGCCGTGGAATCGACGACGGAAGTATACTTGACGTTGTTGAAATGGACGCCGCTTCCAACCGTAACATTGACGATATCCGTCAGATTATAGACGAGGTGCAATTCAAGCCTGCAAAGTGCAAATACAGGGTTTATATCATCGACGAGGTGCATATGCTCACCACACAGGCGTTCAATGCACTGCTCAAAACTCTTGAAGAACCGCCCGAACACGTCATTTTCATACTTGCAACAACCGAGGTGCATAAGCTTCCGCAGACGATTCTTTCACGCTGTCAGAAGTTTGAATTTCACCGCATAACGCCTCGTGCAATTGCAGACAGGCTTCTTTTTGTTGCACAGCAGGAAGATGTTACGCTTTCGGATTCTGCCGCAATGCTTATTGCGTCTGTAGCCGACGGCGCATTGCGTGACGGCTTGTCACTGCTCGACAGGTGTATTGCAATCAGCTCGGATATTGACGAGGAAGTTGTCAGAAATGCCGCCGGACTTGCAAGAAAAACATATCTTTATGAGCTTGTTGCTTGCGTGATTAACAAAAACACAGCAAAATCGCTCGAAATAATTGACCGCCTTTACGGCGAGTCAAAGGATATGGCTCGGCTTTGCGACGAGCTTATCGCACATTTCAGAGCGCTTATGTTGATTAAATCTGTCAGAAATCCGAGGGATATTCTCGCGATGTCCGAGGACGAATTTGAAGAAGCGCAAACTCAGTCTGACTATCTCTCGCTTGCCGACATAGTCTACTATATGGACGTTTTGTCACGTGCTTATCAGCGAATGGGTAAGGGAACGGGTGACAGAACAGAGCTTGAAATGGCTATGGTAAAGCTGGCTTCTTCCGAACTTGACGGCACAACCGAGTCACTTACTAAGAGAATTTCTGCGCTTGAAAAGGCTGTTAAATATAAAGCTACGGTAGACTATATTACTGCATCTGAAACAGTCGGTGAAAAATTAAGAAATTCTCCGAGTGAAGCGTCTGAAAAATCGGATGCAGTGACAGAGAATAAATTTACTTTTAATGAACAAAAAGCAGAGCCTGTTCCTTATTCAGCAGAAACTGATTCGCTAATTGAACCCGAAAAACCAAAAGCACCTGTTGCTAAGCCTGCACCCGTACCTGCTTCAAATCCTGCAAGAACTCCTGCAAACCTTGATGAAATCTACAAAAACGCTAAGCCGTTCCCGGAGTGGGTGGACGTAGTCAGCAATATGAAGCCTGTTTCAAGGGCAATTGCAGCGGCTTTTTCAGGCTCAACAGCATACGTAAGCGGCAGTTATCTGCTGATTGATACGAGCAACGAAATGGCGTTTGAGCTTCTGAAAAACGGCACAAGGCGAGAGGAAATCAGGAAGATTATTCTTGAAACTACAGGCAGAGTTTATAAACTCGGACCATATAAGCGTGCAGAAGAAAAAAAGAAAGAAACCGACCCTCTTGACGTTCTGAAAAACGGTCTTGAGGGCACAGGAATTAAAATAACAGAGGAATAAAACTGAAAGGAAATTAATATTATGAAAGCGAGATTACCAAAAGGATACAACAACGGCGGAGCAAATAACATTCAGCAGCTTGCACGTCAGGCGCAGAAGCTTCAGGACGATATGGAAACAGCCGCAGCAGAGCTTGAATTAAAGGAATACGATGCCACAGCAGGCGGCGGTGCTGTAAAAGTAACTGTTACAGGCAAAATGGAGCTTACAAAGGTTGAGATTTCACCCGAGGTTGTTGACCCCGAAGACGTAGAGATGCTTTCCGACCTCGTAATAGCTGCCGCTAACGAAGCATTAAGAGCAGCTCAAAAGGAAAAAGAGGACAAAATGGAGTCAATTTCGGGCGGACTTAACATCCCCGGAATGTTTTAATTATGGCTCAGTATAATGTAGCTCCGCTGGAAAATCTTGTGGAGCAATTCGAAAAAATGCCCGGAATCGGACATAAAACCGCACAGCGCCTTGCATATTATGTGCTCAATCTGTCAAAAACACAAGCAGAGGAGCTTGCAGGCGCAGTGCTTGACGCTCATACGAAGATACACTATTGCAGTAAGTGCTGTAACCTCACCGACAAGGAGCTTTGTCCTGTGTGCGCAAGTCCGTCGAGGGATAATTCGGTAATCTGCGTAGTCGAAACTCCGAGAGATGCTACGGCAGTTGAAAATACCCACGAGTTCAGGGGTGTTTATCACGTTCTGCACGGAGCAATTTCTCCGCTTAACGACGTAGGTCCCGACAACCTCACAATAAAACAGCTTGTGGCAAGGCTCTCCGACGACACCGTCAAGGAGGTCATAATGGCGACAAATCCGACTATTGAGGGTGACGCAACTGCGCTGTATATTTCAAAGCTTTTAAAGCCAATGGGCGTCAAGGTGACCCGACTTGCCTACGGAATACCCGTTGGCGGCGACCTTGAATACGCAGACGAATACACACTTGCGAAGGCGTTGGAAGGCAGGAATGAGATATAATGAGCTCACTCAAGACAATCGCACAGAACAAAAAGGCTCACCACGATTATTTTATCGAGGAGTCCTATGAAGCAGGAATTGAGCTTTTAGGCACTGAGGTAAAGTCTATCAGAAACGGCAGAGTAAACCTCAAGGATAGTTGGTGTTCAATTGTTGACGGCGAAATTTTCGTCAACGGTATGCACATTTCGCCTTACGAGCACGGCAATATTTTCAACCGTGACCCTATGCGTGTGCGCAGACTCCTGATGCACAAAAAAGAAATCAACAAGCTTTACGGAACTGTAAAGCAGACAGGATATTCGCTGATACCGATAAGCCTTTATTTTAAGGACAGCAGAGTAAAGCTTCAGGTCGGCTTGTGCAAGGGTAAAAAGCTCTACGATAAGCGTGAGGATATGGCAAAACGCAGTGCAAAGCGTGATATAGAGCGTGCAATTAAAGAGCAGTCCAGAAGTTGATTCATAATTTTTATATTCAACGAACAGTTGTCTAAAATATTCTCATATATAGTTGTTAATTATACTATGGGGGTGTAAAGGTTTCGACGGGGATTGTAAACCTTGATAAGCGAGCAGCGGTGCGGGACCGCTATAAAATCCGCAACTTAAAAATAACTGACAAAACTACAGTTAAATTAGCAGCTTAATGCTGCTCGTTCCTGCACAGAGTACCACGGCTGTGCAAGGGGCGTCGATTAGTGGTAAATGTGAACAGAGTATTGCTCCGCACTCTGTCACAGCTCAGGAGCTGCCGAGCCGCATAGCCTGTCGTTGGGCGATGCGGTGAGGGAGATTTAAAACAGCGACTGCGCTCGGAGAAAGTCTTGGCAAGCAGTTTTCGGACAGGAGTTCGACTCTCCTCACCTCCACCAAATAAGAACCGCAATTTTGATACAATGTGTCAAGACAGCGGTTCTTTTCTTTTTGCACCGATTAAATTTTAAAGTGCTTGTATTCAAGCCTTTTCTGACTTCTTCCACACGAATACAAATGACAGCACCTCGGCGGATTGACTTTCTGCCGAGGTGTTTTTGCGTTTATAAGGACTTTTGAATATAATTGCATAAAAGTAATCGTGTGAAAGATGGGTAATCGTGCGAAAGATGTATAAATACCAATTTTATTACTTTTATTTATAAATTTTGACGTACAAGTTTTTCAAAACTCAAATAAAAAATTAGTAACATTAGCAGTACATTGATTTTAGGGGACCACTGATTAAACAAAAATATAATTTTAAATTCATTATTCTTATTTAGAACCATATTTTTGTTTAATCAGTGTTTCCTTAATTATGTCATTGAGCAAGGAGTATCAATGATGAAAGGCGTAACGATTGTTGACGCTATTATTATAAATGCACCAAGTTCAACCAAAAACAAGGAAAAAGCCAAAGAGCCTGAAATGCACTGGACTAAAAATGGTAACGAATGGCGATTCGGTATGAAGTGTCACATAGGAGCAGATGCCGGAAAAGGTTATGTTCATACACTGCTGACTTAAGAAATAATTACAATCATATTGCAATTCTTGTTAAAGCTTGATATAATAGTTATTAATTAAAACTTTTATTTATATAAATTGCTTATTGATTGTTTATGGAGAAGTAGATATGACAAGAAAAGGGTGCGATTTTCACCTGATTTCAAACGAAAGATATACTGCCCTGAATGATTTGTTGATTAAATGCTGACTTTTTCAGAATTTTTTTGGTATCTCACCCGCAGTCAGCAAACCTGAGAAGTTCGTAATTTCAAGAAATTCTTTTATTAAATTCTTTGTTTCTGTTGAAATACTCCATATCGGCTAAACTTTGTTGACGGATCATACACTCAGTCCATATTAATTAACACGCTATACCTTGGGTTCTATTTGTCCAAAATATATATTATTATTTACAGTAAGGAGTTCGTATAATGAAAATAAGTGAAAAAAACATTGATATGCTGTTTACAGATATTCGTACAGGCAAGTCTGTTCTTTTTTTAGGTCAGAATTATCTTACAATAGATGATACTTTTTTTAAAAATATTTTGAAAGAATTGAATATTAATGAAGAGGTACACAGCCTCGCCGAGCTTTGGACTTCATTTACGCAATCTTCTCCGAATGAACTTGATAAACTTGGCGATGCTATTCGTGATTCCGCAGAGATTTCGGTTTACCAACCGTGGTTCAGAACGGTAATGTCTCTTGGATGGAATGTAGTACTCACATCGTCTATAAATAACGCATGGATGAAAAGTAACGTGGGTAGTAATTTTGGACTGAATATCCAGACAGGCTCACAGGTATCTGACAATGTTGATATTTTTAAGAACTTTAGCAAGAAAGAATTGAAATTAATATCGCTTTTTGGCGATGAAACTTCTGTTCCAAATAAGAGAGAGCTTGTGAAGCTGAAAAAGCAAACTACTATTATAAATAACATTTATTCCCAAATGCTTTCAAGATACGGAATACTTGTTATAGATGGTATCTCTGAGGATGACTGGTTCGACATCAATCGTTTTCTGGAAAATATTGAGTTGGTGCCATACGGCTGTATTTATATATTTGGAATGACCAAAGAAAAACTTCATCATATAGTAGATAGAAAAAATGACGAAGACTGGCTGATTTTTGAAGAATGTATAGATAATGGTCAGATTCTTCTTGATGAAAGGCCCTTGAAAGAGATTCTGATTGAACTGGATATGGTTGATGACGAAGATGAGCAAGAATTTAATCATGAAAACGAGGTTCGTATAACACTTCGTGATAATGACTGCTTATGGATACCGAGAAAGGAATGCACGCAACTCAAAAATATGGGTATAACAGTAATGCGTGATGAAATCCTGATGCCGCTTATTATTGATGACAGTAACAAGCAAGAATATTTTGCGGATTTTTTACAACAGCGTGACCAAAAAAGCTGGAGATACTTCGATATCATTTATAAAAAAGAAAAATTAAGTTTTCACATTCCTCGCCATGCAGAGGAATTACTGGAAGAAGCTGTTTCAAATCAGTTAAAATCTTCAAACAGAAACCGAAATATTATATTACTTAAAGGTAATTCCAATAGCGGTAAAACAACATCGCTCAGTTGGTATGCCTGGCATCTTGTAAAAGAAGGAATTAAGAAAGCGAAAAATGATAGATATATCGTCATTTATATAAGCGGTGATCCTTCACTCTACGATTGCGAATGGAAAAATACTCTTGTTGATTTCATAAAAAACAGCATAAATGATAATAAAACAGCAAAAGGAGAAAGAATACGCAATACCATTATTATTTGGGACAATTATAACAGTCAGACAAAAAAAGCAGATTATATAAAACTATATAATTATCTGAATGAATGTAATGCTATTCTTATCGGAAGTATTTATTTATTTGAAAGCAATTCTGTCGGCGGCAAAAATAAATCAACGGTTTTACAGGGAGTTTCTTTCAACGAACTGCAACCTCTTAGCGCAAGTCTTGAAGGAGAAGCCATAAAGGTTTTAAAGAATATTCTTACGAAGATGAATCTTGAGTGGCCTAAAAAAGCGAATAAATCCAAAGATGTATATCTTTTTGATTATTTGATGAATTTTGCAAAATTCAATTATTCTAAAGAATGGCAGACTGTAAGAAATCTTTTGAAATCAAGATTATATTCAGAAGCAGATCGTTCGGAAAAAATTACTAATGAACTGTACAATTTATTTATCAGCAAAAACGCAGACAGCTTCAGCGATGTACAGGAAGTAATAGGAGGTCTGGGAATAGGAAAAGTTGCACAGGCAATGTTTTTAGAATTACCGGAAGAACGCCGTCTGAAAAATATATCCCTTATCAATTCTATACGTGAGATGAATTTTATACTTGCTGTAGCAGGACAATTCAATAATTCACCTGCTCTACCCTTATCCGTACTTCTCGGGGTTATTACTGACGGAAAACATTACAAAGGGGAGTATTCCCGACTAAATCACATATTACGCAGCGACAGTATGGTTGAATATGACAACAACAGTGCTACCGGTAATACTTTAGTCTCGTTCCGCCATCCAAGTGAAGCTAATGCATATCTTGAAAATAACGATTGTATCGGAGATACAAGAAAAGAAAAAGAAATAGATGTATTGATTCGTTTAATTAAAGCCTGTCGATGGGATGTATTTGAAGAAGCCATGGCAATAATTACATTAATCCGCGCTTTCGGTACAAATTCATACGGAAAAGTAGGTGATAAACCTCAATCCCGTGGAGGCTATAAAGAATACCAGCAATACTGGTGTGAAATTATAGATGCACTAAAAAGTTGTGCTACCGGAAATCCGGAAGCTATGCTTGTCTTAGGACATTTCACCAGAGATAATGTTCAATACGATGAAACATTGAGCGATGAAAAAAGGCTGAGTACACTGGAAGAAGCGTGCGAAATTATGAGGGATGCAGTCGAAGAAACAACCATTAATTCTACACGTTCCAGATTGTATGGCGAAATATGCAGAAATCTTCTGGAACGCATCAGAAAAACCAAGAATCAGGAAAAGCTTAATGAGCTATACGAGGAATTTGAGGATAGCTTTAAGGACGGTGTAAAATCCGGAAAAGAATCAGCCTATAACAAAAATCATATTTCTATGATACAGCTTCTTGATATCTGGCTCAATTACGTCAACGAAAATAACGAGCGTAATGATTTATTGCTATCAGATACCCTTGATTATATCGATCAACTGTTCTATAGTGAATCAACAGTTATTTCCGAGGATGATGATTGTGTCAATGTTATTTCAAACATAAACAAAATATATGAACATATCAGCAATATGAACGCAATTGATATCAGAAACAAATTTAAAAAAGCAAATAACGATTCATATGTTTATTGCATAGCTAAACAAGAGCTGATTAAAATATATATGCAGTTTAAGAATAAATATAGTAATCTTTTTGATAATGAAGAAGGACAAGTTGTTTCAAGTCGTATATTCTTCCTTAATGAAAATGCTGCCAATGATTTCCGATTCTATCATGAGGAATATAATAAGGAGAACCTTGAAAGCATTTTCAAAGAAATCAAGAAAGCTTTACAAGTTGCAGCAGAAAATATTATTACTATTTTCGAACAGGAATATAGCAGCATAGATGTTATGAGCTATCGTTGTCTGTTATTGCTTCTTAAGGCAAAATGGATGAAATATACAGGAAATTTGTTATTGGAAACGGAACAGATGCCGGGACTTTCAGAAAAGCAATGGAATGAATTGTACAAAATCTGTACTGCATGTCAGAATAATAAAAGAGATGATGATACATTAAATCGCTCAATTAATTTTATTCAGAATGTCTATCTGTGGGCTTATACAAAAGAACGTCCTGATTTTGTGAGAAATCGTACAGAAGATCCTAACAGAATACTTTGTCTTTGTAATCCGGAGCAGGATTCTGTTATCGGCACGCCTCGCCGCTTCCGTATATCTGTAAATCCCGGAATGAATCCAAAAAAATTATATGCTAGAATTGATGCAGAAATTATTGACGAAAAGAAAACTTATACAAGCATAGTTGGAAGAAATGGAATCTATGTGCCTGAAAATATTAATAATTACAGAGATATCAAGAGATCGAATATGAACATAAGCAAAGACTTCTCTATTTGGTTCAATTTCGGTGGTCCTCAGATACAAGACTATAAAAACAGTAAGGAGGTGTAATTTATGAAATTTACCTCGGTCGTAGTTCCTGAACTGCTTAAGAATAAATGTGCAAGAGAGCTTAACGACAAACTTATTAAGAATAATAAAATTTTTGCTTTTGTAGATGAACCTGAATACCTTCTAAAAGAAACACCTTCAACATACTCTGAATCATTTGAACAGTACTCCATTGCACTCTATAAACTATATCACGATTATGGGATGCATTTTTTTAACAGTTACCTGTGTGAAGCAGCTAATATTCTAAATAAACCCCAATATTCAATGCATGTTCGTTTTGTTAATACTCTTCGGGCAATAGCAGTGCATGCAAGTAGTCCGACCAATTGTGAAAACGCTTTCAATAGACTCAAAGAATATTACTTTAAGGATGATCCGTCATTTACCGATACATATAAATGTTGGGAGGATTTTTGGCGCAACGCACCGGAAATACATTGGAAAAAATTAATGTCCAGAGTGATAAGTGATAGCAATAAGCTTTATAAAAATCTTTTGTGCAAAATTGCAGATAATGATCCGGATTTACAAAACATTACAGAAAATATCAAGGAGAACTTTAAAAAAGGAACCTATAAAAATTGTAACAATGAGGTAGTTTTGATATATGAAAAGTCGCTGGATTTCAGATTTCTGAAATTTTTATGCGATAAAGCAAAATATACTTTTGTATGGGAAGATGAAAAAGCAGTTGAAAAAGAAATGAAACGACTATATAAACAAAAGGAAATTGCCGCTCAGGATTTAGATGATCTTCATAAACAGAATAAACTCAGCCCCCAAGAACTTAAATCGGAAATAATCAGCGTTATAATAAAAAAACTTGACGATGGTGATTTTTATAATTCCGAAACTCTTAGCTGCGGTATTGTTCAAATCGTTGCTGATAAGATAAGAAAACAGATCTCGATGGTTTCTGCAATTGTAGCAGATGATTTTTTCGACTGATTATATTTTGTCAGATTACAAAAAACAGTACAGCAGTTTAATATCTGCTGTACAGCTAATTAAAAGAGTTCTGTTACACGAGTTGGATACTTTGTTAAAAAAGTTGCTGACTGAACGGTAACTGCACCTGCGGCAAGCAACTTTTGTACATCATCAGCACAGGCAACGCCTCCGCCTGCACAAACCTTCAGACCATGCTGTGCCGCAGTATAGGTGTAGCTTAGCGTGATGGGAAGCTGCCATCTTCCAAAGCAAGAGGTGGTAATCGGATCAAGACGTTGGCTGACACGGTACTCGCCGTCAGATTTTTCAAGATACGGTGACCGCACCGAATCCAGCAACGATACATATTTCACACCTGCCTTTACAAGTAAAGGAACTATGTACTCCTTCGGAAGATTTACATTCAGCTTCGGCATAATCGGAATATTAACGGCGGCGATTAACTCTTTAAGCAAGGTGACGATATTCTCGCTTAAGCCGTCAGTGCCTATGATGTTTCCCATATAGAAGAAATCCAGCTGTATTGCATCAGCTCCTTCGTTTGCAAGACTTAAACAGGCAGGGACCCAGTCATCCGGTGAAATGCTTGTTGCAGTAAAGCTGGGTATTATGAGAATTTCTGTCCGTGAACGAGTGACTCTCATAAGTGACAGACACTCCTCAAGAGTAAGTATTTCCTTTTCAAACGGGGAAGAGGCATAGAGATATCTGTTACTGTCAGCTGCAAACTGACGCTTCCCCGACACATCTCTCCGCTGATATTCAGCACAGGATTTCAGAATTGCTCCCTGAACTCCGTTTTCTGCAAGACGGAGAATGTTTGCCACATTTTCAGTTGCAATGCAGGAAGACGCTATGATTGGATTTGCAAGCTGTTTTCCCATAAATTCAATCATTTTTATTCCCCCTTTTTCTTAATTTTGAATGATAGAAGAAATTAACAAACGGAATATCATATGCCTTTGAAAGTAAATCAATTTCATTTTCCAGCTGTTTCCAGTATGATATATCTCCGATTTGATAGATAGCTTTATAGCTGTCAAGATGCTGCGGGTATTTTTCACTGATGTACTTCAAAATTTTTGCCTTTGAAGTTCCTCGGAGGTTGAGATTTTCAAAGCAAATTCTGTCTACCGTACCGTTTACGGCTTCAATGATAGCCGGTATATCTGTGATATATGGGAAGATGGGTGAGATAAACAGATAAGTGGATATGCTCGCATTATGCAGAGTCTCAAGAGCCTTGAGTCTGCGACGGACAGAGGGTGCTCCCGGCTCCATATCTTTGCGGAAATTATCATCGAGAGTTGAAAGAGAGATCCCTACTTTCAGATGCGGGATTTTTTTCAGTAAATCAATGTCCCTGACCATAAGATCGGACTTGCTGAGTATTTCTACATCTGCCTCGGTGCGACTGAGAAGCTCCAGTATCTCACGGCTCTTATGGTACTTCATTTCATACGGATTATACGGGTCTGTAACTGACGAAAGAAGAACCGTCTTTCCCTTCAGGTTTTTTGGAAGTTTGACAGATTCATATTCCTTGACATCTATGAATGTTCCCCAATCCTCGTTATGCCCTGTGAAACGCTTCATAAATGAAGCATAGCAATATCGGCAGTCGTGAGTGCATCCTGAATAAGGATTTGCAACATAATCCGACGCCGGCAGATTTGATTTTACGAGTATCTGTTTAGCTTTTGTGTGCGATAAATTCATTTTTATTCTCCCTTCTGAATATAGCGGTCATACAGATTACCGAAAGCATTGCACTTGCTGAGCCGAAAACGAGCATAATATCGGGTGAAGCATTACCATACAGTAATGCGACCGCAACTGCAACCAGAAGTCCGCAGGTATGACCTATATTTTCGGATATCGTCATTGAAGTCTTTTTGTAGCAACTAACAGCCTTTGTTCTTGCTGAAATAGTATAAACCACTCCGCCGCCGAAACCTGTAATCAGCCATAGGATTATGAATACAGTCTGATTTGTAATAAAACTCATGGCACAGAGCAATATACTGACACCGATATGCCCTGCGAAAAACACAGGAAGTATTTTAGATGTCAGCGTGCACATAATCGGCTCAACTGACATATAGGTTACCCATGTTCCGCAGAAAAGGAGTGCGGCAAAGACAGTTCCTTTTACTGAATAATGATGTGCCAGCATAAGACTTATTGCTGCAAGTGTGATATGTGCGTAAAAAAAGTAGTGAAGCTGATGAAAAATCATAACAGCGGAATAACCGTTTTGCAACGACATAGTGCTGATGCCTGTTGTTCCGCCGTAGTCCTTCAATGCAATTATTGCTATCAGCGAAGAGGCAATAAGAATGATTGACGGTGCAATAGCTGCCAATGGAGCAAGTGCAAAGCCACCTACTCGGAATATGCGTTTCAGCAGGCGGTTTCCATCGCTTTTTAATCCGCTTCTTACAGATTGTATTACTGCGGAGATGCAAAACAGTGAAACGCAGGTCAGTACAAAGACAGCATTGTCCGGTATAGCTTTTATGAATGTCAGTGAGCTTGTCAGAGCCGAGAACACAGCAATACAATAAAGTGCAGCGTTGTTAAGAGAAAAAGGCTTTGGAAACAGATTGCCGATATGATACGCAAGAGGATAACAGAGAATCTGCCAGAGAGGAAGTGTGTGGACAGCACCAAATGCTATCCAGCCGCATTCCAGCACTCCTGTAATAAGACTAAGCAGATAAAACATTATGAAACTCACTCCTTATAAGACTGTTTGTCGTTTCTGAGGAAAGCTCACAGTAATGCTCGCAGTCCGACCAGTAGCGGGCTTTCTCATTGTTGAGAATTTCAAGAAGGGGATTGTCCCTGACATTTCCCAAAAGAAACTTCGGGTCAACTGTGTCGGTGTTGCTGTCAAGTGCCCAGAAACAAGCTACAACATCGCCATTGGGGAGAATTCCGATAGAATGTCTTACACAGCGGCAGATGTTGCTGTACTTTTTATGTCCCGGCATAAGGTAGTGAAAATCCACTTCGGGCTTGTGCGCAGAGTGTGTATTTTCCAGTATCTCCTGCACCATATGAACATAAGCCTCGCAGGCTTCGTCATCCAGAGCTGCTTCGGGAAATGCCAATCCCCTGCCTGACGGAAAGAAACGAAGGATACTCCAGTTGTCCACACCGTTTGCACACGCCCAGGCGAATACAGCCAGTGCATCTGAATAACTACTGTTGTAAGCGGTTGCAACGGTCTGAAGACCGACTTTACAACCGGCAGATTTCAGCAGATGGACTGCTTTTGCAGCTGCGACGCTGTATCCGGTGGGGCGGAGCTTGTAGGAGCGAAACGGAACTACATCCATAGTCATTTCAACGTCGTGAACGGTCTGAGCAAGGAACTCTGAAAGCTTCTTGTCGATGCCGAACCCCGAACAGCTAACTCCGACCTTTTCCTTGCCGAGAACAGCACTGAGAGCGGAGAGAAGCTCCATGTGATGCGGCTTGTCGGTGAATATCTCTCCTCCGGAGAGATCAATTTTCACGTCATATCCGTTGTCACAAAGCTCCCTTACCTGATTTGCTACATCAAGTTTTTGCTCTCGGGTAAGCTCGTCACAGCGACAGCTGATGTCCGAAGAAGCACCCATACAGCATATGGCGCAGTTCCATGGACACAGAGCGGTTACATCATAAATGATTGACAACTTTTTCATAGTGATTCCTCCTTGCACTACATTCGGTTTTACGGTTGGCGTCTTTTGATTACAAATTAATTTTATCATACGCCTCTATAGACGGCAATTGACAAGGAATAATTATTTTGTCAGTTATTTTGATATTTTATGACAGACTTATCGCAGTAATTTATACATTTATGTCAGTAAATAACTGTCACAACTAAAAAAGGTGAAAAAATGAATACTGAATCAAGTGAAGTAATATGTATAGGTGCACTTTCCCGTTATGATCTCAGTTTTTACAGTTACCGACAGCTACAAAGGGATTATATTAGGTTTGAACAGAAGTACACGGAAAAATTCAAAAACGATTTTATTTGCAGAATCCTGATTAATTATATGAGCTATGCCCAGAATCATTTCCGTGACAAGTTTGAACAGGATATGCTCAGTTACTTATCAGTAAAGTCCGATAACGAATATTATATTTCCGACTTTCGTATTACCTTTACGAAAGATTTGGTAAGCAAAATTAAGGAATTTGATTTTGCACTAAAGGGTTCACTTAAGAAACGCCGGATAATAAATTTTATATTGGAACAATTTACATCGCTCTCCTTTTCCGAAAGAGAAATGATCTATTTTTACTCTCATTATGAAAATATAAATAAAGCGCTCGAGACTTCGACAATGCTGCTGATAACCCATTCGGATGGACAGGAATTTGAGGTTAAGCCTTATTGCCTGAAAATTGATGATAACTCGTATTCCTATTATCTTGTCGGTTATTCACGCAAAAGAGGAAGCGATGATGAATTTGAAATACACCCTATTAAGCTCAACCGTATCAGGAAATGTAAATTGAATTATAAAGAATTTGTTTTGACATCTAAAAATAAAAGTACCGCCCAAAAAATGCTTGAAAAATTTGGTTCCGCATATATTGTAAGCGATTTGGATGAAAAAAATATCAAGCCGATTGTTGTAAGGCTAACTGAGTATGGTTATAAACAATTGTTTCTGAAATTTATAACACATCAAAGACCTATTCCGATTTCTCAACCGGAACAAATAGTTATAGACGATAATCGGTATTACGATCTACGGTTTGATTGTTCTGAGGGGCAAATACATAATTATTTTTTCTCCTTCGGTGAGGATGCAGAAATTATTGAGCCGGAATTTTTAAGAAATAAATTTTTTGAGAAATTTCAGGCTGCCGTTGAGCATTATAAAAAATAAGTGAATTAACGGAGATGATTTTTAAAGAAATATTTAAAAATCTTACTGTTACAGAGCAGGTAGTTTTTGCTATCTGCTCTGTTTTCTGCTGTGATTCTTTGCGCTTGAATATCTCTTACCGGAACTCTCGTTTAGAGGATACTGTAGTAAAGATTATAGATTTGCAGGAAGAAATAAACAGGGACATAGACAGGCTTGTTGACTTAAAGCGAGATATTGTGAGAGCAATAAAAAAGGTTAAAAAGCCGGAGTATCAGATACTTCTTGAACTGCGATATTTATGCTTTAAGACCTGGGAGGAAATTGCGGTTAAGATGAATTGCAGTATTGACAATGTGTTCAAGATGAGGAATAAAGCCTTAAAAATTTTTGAAATTCCTGAAAGTTGACAGTAAATTCCATAGAATTACAGTATGGACATCTGCTATAATATAAACAGTGAAATAGACTTTGAAAGCCTTGTGGAGAAATCCGCAGGGCTTTTCTTATGACTGAAAGGAGAAAACAATGCCATGCAAACCGAAAAGACCCTGTGCCTTCCCAGGCTGTCCTAACCTTACCGAGAAACAGTATTGTGAACGGCACGAGAAAATACAGAACAAACTCTACAACAAATACGAACGCAGAGCAGATGTAAACATCAAGTACGGCAGGGCGTGGCGAAGGGTTCGTCAGCGTTACGTGTCTGCACACCCGTTGTGTGAGCGTTGCCTTGAGCAAGGACGAATGACACCTGTTGAAGAAGTCCATCATATTATTCCTGTATCACAAGGCGGAACGAATGAGGAAAGTAATCTGATGTCACTGTGCAAAAGCTGTCACAATAAAATTCATCACGAACTTGGTGACAGACAGATAAGACGGTGACCGGTAGGGGGGTAAAAATCTCTACAACTGTCATTTAGGGGCAACGGTCCGGGGCTTTACGCACAAAAATTGCGGTTCAAACAAGGTATTAAACCCGAACAGAAAACGGAGGTGATTTTATGGCGAAAGACGGTACAAACCGTGGAGGCAGACGAGTTCGTGCAGGCGACAAGCCTATGTCTGCTGCGGAGAAAATACAAAAAGGTCAGACGGTACGGGTGATGGAAAACAATCTGCCCGTACTCACACCCACAGAGCTTGACGCTGTGGATTTGCCCGAGGGAGCAGTTATCGAGGGAGCAGATATGCCAAAGCCCAGCGACTACCTGTCAGCAAGACAGAAAAACGGAGTTCCGCTCGGCACTGATGAAATATACAAAGAAACCTGGCTGTGGCTTAAAGAGCGTGGCTGTGAGCGTTTGGTAAATCCGAGATTGATAGAAGCATATGCTCAGACATTTGCAAGATACATTCAGTGCGAGGAAGCCACAAGCACATATGGATTGCTCGGCAAGCACCCTACCACAGGTGGTGTTATTACTTCTCCGTTTGTGCAGATGTCGCAGCAGTACCAAAAGAGTTCAAACCTCATATGGTATGAGATTTATGGCATCGTGAAGGAAAACTGCACAGTTCCTTTTGAGGACAACCCCAACGACACAATGGAGTTGTTGCTCAGAAGAAAGAGAGGAAACTGATATGAATTTCAGATTAAACAGCTTTATGAAAAAACTTAAAAACTGGAGACCGTATCTTTCAAAGCAACAGTACCGCACAATCAAAGGTCAGGCTCTGTCGGGAGATATTGACGGTGCACAGAAAGGTCTGAATTCACTTTTGAACAGGAGGTATGCGTATGAACACAACAACAGAAATGCAGCTTGTTCCCGTTGAAAAGCTGATACCATATATCAACAATGCAAGAACCCACAGTGACGAGCAGATAAAGAAACTGCGCTCATCACTGCGTGAGTTTGGCTTTATCAATCCTGTAATCATTGACAGAGATTTCAATGTCATAGCCGGACACGGCAGAATTTTAGCTGCAAAGGCAGAAAATATTTCAGAAGTCCCCTGTGTGTTTGTGGACTACTTAAACGATGCTCAGAAGAAAGCCTACATACTGGCGGACAACCGTATGGCTATGGACGCCGGCTGGGACGAGGAACTTTTGAGAGTTGAAATTGAGTCCTTACAGGGTGCCGACTTTGATGTATCTCTCACAGGCTTTGACGAAACTGAAATCGCAGAGCTTTTTGCTGATGATAATGACGATGTAAAAGATGATGATTTTGATGTTGAGAGCGAGCTTGAAAAACCGCCTGTTACAAAAAGCGGTGACCTATGGCTACTCGGTAATCACAGACTTATCTGCGGTGACAGTACAAAGGAAGATACATATACTCGACTTATGGACGGCAAGAAAGCAAACCTTGTTGTGACGGACCCGCCGTACAATGTCAACTACGAAGGCAGTGCCGGAAAAATCAAGAACGATAACCTTGAAAATGATAAGTTTTATCAGTTCTTGCTTGATGCCTTTCAGAACACAGAAAAGGCTATGGCAGATGATGCAAGCATCTACGTTTTCCACGCAGATACAGAGGGACTAAATTTCAGAAAAGCATTTGCAGACGCAGGCTTTTATCTTTCCGGTACTTGTATCTGGAAAAAGCAGAGCCTTGTCCTCGGCAGAAGTCCGTATCAGTGGCAGCACGAGCCTGTTTTATTTGGCTGGAAAAAGAACGGAAAGCACAAATGGTACTCCGACCGAAAGCAGACCACAATCTGGGAGTTTGACAAGCCAAAGAAAAACGGCGACCACCCCACAATGAAGCCTGTTCCACTGATTGCATATCCGATAAATAATTCAAGCGTTGCAAACTGCATCGTCCTTGACCCATTCGGTGGAAGTGGCTCAACACTTATTGCCTGTGAGCAGACAAACAGAATATGCTGCACATCAGAGCTTGATGAAAAATACTGCGATGTAATCGTGAAAAGATATATCGAACAGGTCGGCACTACTGAAAATGTGTATGTGGTGCGTGACGGTCAGAAAATAAGGTTTGATGAGTTGGAGGTTAGTGCTGATGAGCAGTAAGGCATTAACCCTCGGCAGTCTGTTTTCGGTCATGGAATTATTCAAGTTTTCTATATAGATTATAAATAGAGAACCTTTTTCTTACTACAATGAAAATATCAAGTAATATACTTTAATGTGTATATGATGATAAAAAGGCAAAAGAAAGCATTTAAAAGAATTAATCGCTTTACTAATAAATTTTCACTACTTCTTTTTACTTGTCAAAAATTTATATTTATGCTATACTCATTTTATAAAAAATGTTAGTTAGTAATAAATTGGGGGTAGTATTTTGAAATTATCTGAAATAAAAAGCAACAAAATTCAGATGTTACGAGGTCTTGCTATAATTGCGGTTGTCTTTATACATAATACATCTAATGGGTTAGCGCAGGTTTGGTTAAGACCCTTTATGAATTTTGCCGTTGGATTATTCTTATTTTTAAGTGGAATGCTTTCTAATGCTGAAAAGTGGAATCCTAAAAAAAGGATAATGAAAGTAGTAGTAACCATATATTATATGGACTTTAATATATGTGGTTTTATTTAATATTAATACTCCAACATTAATACCTTTTAGTTTCTTAAAGGGATTGATAAGAGGTAATTCAGCATCAATTATGTACTATATCTTTGTTTACTGTGAATTCACCTTGTTGATGCCACTTGTTGATGTGCTTGCAAAATCTAAGGAAACACTGATTAAATCAGCAATAAAAACGATATATGCACTTTATAGTTAAAATAAATCACGAATTTTTGTTAAACAGAGCCTTATCTGCTTATGTTTCATCTTTTTTTGAGAGTTTTACCCTCAAAAGGGTATAGTTATCCCTTGTTTTTTACAGAGCGTTTTTTCGCTTCTGCATACATCAGCAAATTGGCACTGGCAAACAGCACATTCAATTTATTAGGATTTTTGGCTATACCGCGATATCGAACTTTGTTGAAGCCGAATCTGTTTTTGATTATATGAAATGCGTGTTCAACTTTGGAGCGAACAGATGATTTTCGATAGTCTATGTATCTTTCCCAGTCTATGGAGTTATCAGATGCTTTTGGAAGACTGCTTGGTCTGCGTGTAATGCGAAAGTCTGTCTTACTTAAATTTTCATCATTTATTATTTCTTCACGCTTTTCAATTCCTATATATCCCGAATCTCCGTACACAACCTCATCGTCTTCACGCAACAGATTATGAGTTTCTGTAATGTCATGGACATTTGCTGATGTCGCAGTAACTGTATGAACATAACCTGTTCCGGCATCTACTCCGATGTGACACTTCATACCGAATCGCCATTCGTTACCTTTTTTAGTCTGGTGCATTTCAGAATCTCTGGCTTTTTCCTTGTTTTTGGTTGAACTTGGTGCATTTATGATTGTAGCGTCAACAATCGTTCCGCCTTTTATCATTGCTCCGCCTTGCTCAAGGACATAATTGATAGCACGAAACAATTGCTCTCCGATATGATTTTTCTCCAGAAGATGTCTGAATTTCAAGAGAGTAGTTGCATCAGGTACCTGTTCTTCATTAAAGTTGATACCCATAAATTTTCTGAATGCATAGCTGTCGTAAATTGCATCTTCTATGCCTTCGTCAGATAAATTGAACCATACCTGTAATAGGTACATTCTCAGCATCTTTTCTATTCCTTTTGTAGGTCTGCCACGCTTTCCGCTGGGATAATAGGGTCTTACAAATTCTACCCATTCATCCCATGGTATTATGTCTTCCATTACATCCAGAAATTCTTCTCTATTGGTTTTCTTCTTGCGACAGCTGTACTCGTAATCACTGAATGTCATTTGGCTCATTTTTATCGCTCCTGTGCTTTTTCTTTTATTATAGAATAGTTCTGTCAATTTTTAATTTATTATTCGAATTTAGAATTATATTTTTATTTAATCAGTGTTTCCTTAGCTATAATTGTTTTTGCATTGATAATTGTAGGTGTGGTATTTATTTGTCTGTATTTTATTAGAAAGAGAACAATATTCAGAATAGATTACGCAGGCGGAAACATAGGGTTTGATATGAGTTGGATTTCACAGGAAGAGGCAGTGAATTTTCAAAGAGCGTTGCGTATGTGTAAGGACGCAGAGAATAAACGGCAATTTAGTCCTGAAGTACAAAATCCTGTGAATAATTCAGGTTATATTTCTGCACCGGATGAACTGCGTAAATATTATGAACTGCTTAATCAGGGTATAATAACGCAAGAAGATTTTGAAGCAAAAAAGAAACAGCTATTAGGCTTGTAACAAATAGTGAACCATCTCACCCAAGTTTGAAGGCTATGGATGGGACTTCACGTCAATTTAATCAAACAGGACTCTCTTTCTTATGTTTCAACTTAATCTCAGTAAGTGAGCTTCATAAAGAATTTCACAACCACAATTAAGCTGTTCAAAAGAAAAAAAGGACTAAGAAAAAAGGTGTTATTATGAAAAAATATTTCAAAAAAGGATTAGCCGCTTTACTGTCGGTATTAATCTCAATCAGTACTGCTTTTGCAGTGCCACTGAGTGTTTCTGCGTTAGCTGAAACAGAAAATTTTGAGAAGACTACAACTCCATTGCCGATTGGCAGTGACGCTATAAACAGTGCGAACGTTTTTGAAAATTTGAAAATAGTACCGTGCGAGCAGCTTGGGGGTATTTATTTTATAAACGGAAACGCCGTTTCGTTTTTTAACACGGATACAGGCACAACAGAATTTATTGCAACGATAAGTAACGAATCATACTCATTTGCTGACTCTTTTTCGTTGGGAGATAAGCTGTATATTTTGGAGAAAAATGAATCTGATTTGGCGTTACATAGTATAATTACTGTTTATAACCTTGTTACACGATCTGTTGAGCAAACCTTGAGCTTTGAAAATCCTGCCGAGGTTATTGGTGCAGATGACGCCGGAAGGATATTTCTGTCACATTTTGATGACGAGAGTACAATGGGGAGTACATATCTTTTATCCCCCTCCGGTGAAATTCTGTCAAGTGTTTCTTTAAAAAATAAAATACTCTATTTCGCAGGGTTAGACAGCACGAACGGAAATTTATTTTATGTAATATACAAATCTGATTCTGTTTTAGGCACTAAAAACTATTTGTGCACAAGAGTTGTCTGTGATGACCAAATTGGAGAAACAGAAACTGAAATTGAGGGAATATATACACGCACAGAGATTGTGGAACCGGCACAGCTCTTACAGAAAAAATATATGTGTATTTATAATCTTAACTCCAGTACTTACTACAAAGGACCAACACTAAACGTTTTTGATTCAAATGAATATAATCCTGACAGAAACAGCTCCAAAAAGTTTATTGAACAAAGTATAAACAATCAGGATCGCTGCGATAGTTGGGGTGCAAGTGGTGTTTTGTATGAAGAGCAGAAGTGTTTTGTATGCTTGAAGGATAGCGACACTATTGGCAAATATACTCTTACTCCCAATGATTATAGTATGTTCAAAATTAATTACGAGCTCGCGTCAGTTGATACTGCTCATTCGATTTTCTCGCTTTTACAGTTTAGGAATGGAATAGCAACGATTGAAAAGGATGATAGCAATAATTTTTATTATGAATTTTTCCCTGTCGAATCAGCTACATATGTTCAAATCGAGGGTGATAACTCCATTCAAACAGGGTGTAATGAACAACTGAAGATTAAAACTGACGATACATTCGACCTGAATGTTAAGTGGGAAAGCAGTAATCCTGATGTTGCAAGCGTCAACGAAGAGGGCGAGGTATATGCCTGGCAGGAGGGCAGCGCTGATATTACGGTAACTACGCCTAATGGGTTAACCTCTACATTTAATATAACAGTCACTCCGAACACTGCAGAAGAGCCTGAAGAACCTATTGTGATTAACGAAGAATTAAGCGGAAAAATAATGCCGTCTGAGCAGCTTAACGGTCTCTTGTCTTTTTCAAAATCAAAGCTGATGCTTTATATTACAACCACCGGACAAACAAGAATGGTATATGATTTTACTGTTAAAAACTATTCTGTTATTGACTATTATAAAACCGGAAATATTCTGTATATTCTTCAAAAATATTATTATGGACATTACTATAAGATAATGGTTTATAATCTTGACACCGGAAAGCTTGAAAGTACGATAGAATCAGAAATTCCCGCAGACGCTATCGGTGCAGATGCGTCCGGAAGAATTTATCTTGCGGGATATGATTATGAAAAAAGTGATGGTACATATAAGATTTATTTACTTACGCCAAGCGGAGAACTTTTATCAGCGATAGAAGGACTGAATAGAATTTATGAGTTTGTTGGCTTTGACAGCACAAACAATAATTTTTATGCCAGAGCAGATTATGACGCTTCGGGGTCAGGTTACGGAGTTTTAGCCGGAAATGCAGAAAATGATAAAATTACAGTAAATTCATCCTGCATTGCAAAAGCTATAAATGCGGAACTGATTAACAACAAATATTTATGTATGCAGAACTATTTCGGAGATGCATGGGCTCCTAAAAAGCAGATCCGGATACTTGATTCAAATTCGATTGATATTGACGATATATTAATAGAAAAAGATATATGCATTGAAAAGAGCAATTTTACAGAGTACGGAGTTGGTGCTGGAATTCTTGAAAACAGAAATTCTATATTTGTATTAAAGGATAAAAAAACAATCGCAGAATATGATCTGACAACAGGAGCAGAAATCGGAACAGGTACTCTGGCACACCCTGCTGACAGACTGTTTAGCTACAAAGGTAATATTGCGGCTATCGAAACAGAAAACGGATTAACCTATTTTCAATATTTACGATATAAGGAGCCGACTGAAATACATATAAAAGGTGAGACCTCAGTAAAGATGGGCACATCCGAAAAATACAGTATTTCTTCGGATGGACTTTTGACCCCAACCTGCACGTGGACAAGCAGTAACCCCGAAATAGTAACTGTTAATGAAAATAACGAGCTGTTCGCATGGCAAGAGGGAAGTGCGAAGATAACCGCAACTACTTATAACGGCATATCCGAAACTTTAAATTTGACTGTTACTGAAAACGGTTTATCAGAGTATGAAGAGCCGGTACAGATAGATTTTGAACTTACAGGCAGCCTTTTGCTTCCGTGTGATCAGCTTGGAGGAGTATATTTTATAAAGCATTCAAGAACCGAATTTATTAATATCTCTACAGGGGAATCGTGTGTTACTCCATCGATTTTAGATGAAGGTTATTACTATCCTGATTACTGTTATTCAAACGGAAGATACTTTATTCTTGGGTATAAACCATCCGAAACCGAACAGGCAGGTATTATTATCGTTTTCAATCCTATTACTCGCTGTGTTGAAAAAAAGATAAGCTTTAATAAGTCAGCTCAGATTATCGCATTGGATGAATCAGAGAGGATATATCTTGCAGATAATTTATATTCCGGTAAGTATGTTTATTATCTTTCTCCTTCAGGGGAACTGTTGTCTGAAACTGCTGTTAATACAAAAGATTCAATAATTCGATTTGCTGATATAGATAGTGCAAATGGAAGATTTAACCTTATTACACAAAAAAGTACGTCCTATCGTAAATTCTCGGGAAAGATTGAGGAGAACAAAATATCTGTCAGTCCTGATTATGTTCCTTTCCCAAAAAATTATCCGGCAAAAGGTGCGGAATTAAGTGATAATAAAACAATAGTCGGGACAAAATCTGATGGGGTTTTTTCGGATACCTCCTGCAATGAATTTGCACAATATTATAAATCAAGCGGTGAAGAAATAGGAACCATACCTTCACCAGGTATGATTAAAAGCTTTACAAGCTTTAAGAGCGGTATATTTTCAATATTCCAAAAATTGAATTCTTCCGGTAATCTGGATTATTTTTATAAGTATTATCCACTGCGCCCTGCAAGCAAAATTTCTATAAGCGGTGACGCTGTTCCTATGCGGATAGGTTCATCAAAGCAGCTTACCGCATCAACTGACGGAGATATCAATTACAATTATATTTGGAAAAGCAGTGATCCCAAGATTGCCAGCGTTAATAACCAAGGCGAGGTGCTTGCGTGGAAAGCAGGCACTGTAGAAATTACGGCTATGACTTTAACCGGGTTGACAGCAACATTTACAGTAACCGTAAAGGACGAATCTCCCGTAAAAAATCCGGAGAAAAATGCTGTTCAGACAACCGGAAAGATGAGCGACAATGTGTCAGATAATAATTATACAGTTTTTGGAAAGGTTGTTAATTCGTATCTTATAGAAAATTCCGACGGAACTCTTACAAGAGTTGAGTATGACGGCAGCGGCATTGTTGTTGAATACTATTCCTCTGACGAAAAAGAACTGATAAGCAGCAAAAACATTGATATGGAAATGGAGCTTTTCGGCGGCTGTTATAGCGGAGCAGAATACAATTTTCTTGTGTTCGGTCAAAAGAATGTTGATAAAGATGACGATAAAGAGGTATTAAGAGTCGTAAAATATTCTAAGGATTGGAAAAGATTAGACTCAATTTCATATAAAGGGATAGATACCGTTGAGCCGTTCTATTTTGCTTCTCTCCGTATGACTGAAAATGATGGAAGGTTGTATGTGCACACATGTCATCAAATGTATGACTATCATCAGTCTAATTTCACATTTATAATTAACGAGTCGGATATGACTGCGTTTGATGACAGCCGTAATGCTTTCGTACTTGAAAGAGGGTATGTCAGTCATTCTTTAAATCAGTTTATACAAACAGATGGAAAATATTTATACAGAGTAGATCATGGTGATGCGATTCCTCGTGCAATTACTTTGGTGAAAAGTGAACTAAACAAAAAGTTTTACGGTGAAGGTGAAGGCAAAGTAAGAGTGGCTTTACCAATTAGTTTAGGTAATGTTACCGGATTTAATGAAACCGGAGCATCTGTAGGAGGTTTTGAGCTTTCCGAGAACGAGTGTATTATCGCCGGTAATGCTGTTGATTATAAAAAGGCGGATACGCAGCATAACGATACAAGAAATATTTTTATTAGCATCACTGATAAGAATATGTATTTTTTCAAAATGCTATGGCTCACTAATTACAACAGCGGGAGTGAAATAACAGTATATACTCCACAGCTTGTTAAAATTGACAGCAACCGCTTTTTGGTAATGTGGGAGGAATACAACAAAACTACAAAAGATATTTGCACTAAGATGGTAACTATTGATAACTCAGGAAACATTACATCTGAGATTATAAATAGCACAATGCGGCTGTCAGACTGCCAACCGATTTTGTGCACCGACGGTCTTGTAAGATGGTATACGAGTGATGATGATTCTCCTGTAATTTACGCTGTTAATCCTTATGATTTAGATAACGCAGCAGCTCATTATTTGAAAGGCGATGTAAATGGCGACGGAGTAATAAGCATTGCAGATGCTACTACCCTTCAAAAATATCTTGCAAACATAGTAGATTTTGATGATATACAACTTGCTGTTGCAGATACAAACGGCGATGGAAGTGTTTCTATTGCAGATGCGACACAAATTCAAAAATATCTTGCAAATATTGTCACTTCATTAGGATAAAATTTAATATTGTTATCATCAAAAAGCCCACCGAGGAGAATTTCCCTTTGGTGGGCATTGTTTTCTCTCAAACTTCGGAAATTAAGTCGACTGGGCTGCATAGCTGTCAGAAAGGATGACCTTTAGCGACAGGAGGACTAAGGTTATGACAGATGAACAGCGTCAGAAGATTACAAATCTCCGTGCTGTCGGAAATGGATATAAGAAGATTAGTAAGCTGCTCGGCTTATCAGAGAATACGGTGAAAAGTTTCTGCCAACGAAGAAAGCTCGGCGGAGCGGTTGTTAATTCCAACACAGAAGTTGCAGTATGTAAGTGTTGCGGAAAACCGGTACCGCAGAATCCCGGAAGAAAGCAGAAGAAGTTTTGCTCTGACCAATGCAGAATGAAATGGTGGAACAGCCATCTTGACCAAGTGAACAGAAAAGCAAACTATGACTACATATGTCCTGTCTGCAAAAAGACTTTTACGGTTTACGGTAATGCCAATAGAAAATATTGCTCCCACGAATGTTACATTGAGGACAGGTTTGATGGTGCAGATGATGAGCTATGAAGAAGGAAAGCTTGAAATTATCTACCAAATGACAATGAGTGCCGCCCGTCAGATGCTCGAAAAGGGATTGATTTCCGAGGAGGAGTACAAGCAGTTTGATACAAAGATGCAACAAAAATATAGCCCTATATTCGGCACTTTATTCTCCAATATTGACTTGCTATAGTGCGGTTACTACGGTAATATCACCATACCGGGAGGTGGTTTAATGCCAAGAATTACACAAATTTCACCGAGTGTACCAAAGATAAAGACAAAGCTGAAAGTTGCGGCTTATGCCAGAGTTTCTGTTGAAACCGAAATGTTAATGCATTCTCTTTCGGCACAGGTCAGTTATTACAGCTCCCTTATTCAAAAGAACCCTGAATGGGAATATGCCGAGGTCTATGCTGATGAGGGAATAACAGGAACGAGTACATTACATCGTGATGAGTTTAATAGACTGGTCGCAGATTGCGAAGCCGGAAAAATTGATATGGTGCTTGTTAAGAGTATCAGCCGATTTGCGAGAGATACAGTTGATTGCCTAAATACCACAAGGCATTTAAAAGAGCTTGGAATAGCCGTTTATTTTGAACGAGAGAAAATCAACTCACTTGATGAAGACGGAGAATTGATGCTTACGCTGCTTGCGTCTTTTGCACAGGAAGAAAGTCGCAGTATTTCAGAAAACATCAAATGGGCTACCCGAAAACGATTTGAAAAAGGCATTCCCAACGGTCACAAGGCACCGTATGGCTATGAGTGGGACGGAGAAATGTTCCGCACTATCCCTGAACAGGGCGAAGTTGTAAAGGAAATTTACCGCAGATATATTGCCGGGGAATCAGCCTACATAATTGCAAAAACTCTGGCAGAGCGTGGTGTGACCAGTGTGGGTGTTGTGGCGGTTGGTACGGCTCTAAAGTTTGGCACTCCAAGGATAAATACAGAAAGGTCATTTACCGTTGTAATCGCAAGTACGGACAAGATACTCCATCTTGCAATACACCGCATTTGACCGAGGAGCAGATAAAGGAAATGTTCCTAAAGGCACTGAATACTTTGGTCGATGCAAAGTCTGAAACAATAGAAAATCTACAAGGGTTAATAGATACGGTTTGCCGGACAGATGCCTTTGTAGCTGAACAGGAAAGTTTAGAACAGGAGTTGGGCATCATAGCCGAGAACCTTACAAACATTATCAGAGAAAACGCAAGGGTCGCTCAAGACCAAGATGAGTACGCCAAGAAAGAAGAAAAGCTCCGCACCATTTACGGCGAGAAGCATAATCGTTTTCAATAATTGGAGGCACTCATACAGGAAAAGAATGATACAAAAGAAATTCTTACAAACTTCATCAACAGCCTGTATGACTTGATTGGAGAGCAGACAGAATTTAGGGAAGAACTTTGGGGTGGCTTAGTTGACCATATACGAGTGGACAGCGAGAAAAGCAGCACAGTGGTTTTTCGAGGTGGAATAGAGGTTACCATTTAATTTGTAGAAACACGAATCGAAAGGGGTATCTAGCGGTTTTGCTGGATGCCCTACTTTTTGCGGTGCTATCACAAAATGGTAGATTTGTCAAGTTGAATATGATACAATATTTGAAGCGAAGATTCGTAGGAAATGTGAGAGGGATCGAAACGATCCATTGAAACCATATTGACCAATGAGAAATATGTCGGTGATGTCATTCTCTATAAGACCTTTTCCCCCAACTTCCCGGAGAAGAAGCGAATATCGAACAACGGAGAGCATCAAAAATAAATCCAAGAGGATCATCATCCTTCAATCATCTCACGAGAGACATTCCGGGCAGTCCAGAAAATGCGTGAGAGCAGAAGCAACATCGAGCGCCATGCGGATGGTACGATAACCAGAAAGACCAAGAGGTACACTGGGAAGAAAGAGTAAATATTGGGTTAAAGAGTTTTATAACTCATTGCTTGGCGATTTGGTAAATCCCGATAAATTAATTTTATGAGGAACAGAAACTTTGAAGTTATCGTTGCATCAGCTTTGTAGATGATAAACATATTGACAAGATAGAGATTTCCTGTTAGAATATTGTTTGAAAAATAAATAAAAGTCCGTCAGACTATAATAAGACTATATGGTTTACACTGTTTCTGATATAAACAGCAAGTCCGTATAGTCTTTTTTTATGGAGGAATCAAATGAATCAGCAATTTATGAAAGAGAAAAAAATTGTTCCGCTTGTATTACAAATGTCTGTACCTATGATTTTATCTATGGCAGTGAACGCACTTTATAATATTGTAGATAGTTACTTTGTGGCAAAAATCAGTCAAAATGCGATGACAGCTTTGTCTATTGTATTTCCGGTACAAAATATGATCAATGCTATTGCAGTGGGCTTTGGAATTGGCTTGAACGCTATGATTGCATATTCGATAGGTGCAAATGAGGAGAAAAAAGCAAGCCATATCGCATCAACAGGTGTATTTTTGAGTATGATACATGGAATCATACTTACTATAGGCTTTTTCATTGGAATGCCGGCATTTATGCAACATTTTACTAAAGAACAGGAAATTATAAATTTAGGGTTAGAATATGCAAATTGGGTTTTGTTATTTACAGTTATTATTCAGGTTTCTGTAGCTTATGAAAAAATTTTTCAATCGGTAGGCAGAATGAAAGTATCGATGTGCAGTATGATGGTGGGATTTATTGTAAATATTGTATTAGATCCAATTATGATCTTTGGTTTTGGGATGTTTCCTGCAATGGGCATGAAGGGTGCTGCAATTGCAACGGGAATTGGACAGGTATGCACACTAATTGCATATTTATCCTTTTATTTTATGACTCCGATTCCTGCAAAAACCAGCTGGAAATACATACGATTTGAAAAAAATGAACTCAAGCGTGTTTATGGTATCGGCATCCCGGCAACTTTAAATCTGGCATTGCCTTCTGTGCTGATTTCTGCATTAAATACAATTTTAACTGCTTTTGGAGATACCTATATCTTGATTTTAGGAATCTATTATAAGCTACAGACATTTATTTATCTGTCAGCCAATGGAATCATTCAGGGAATCCGACCTTTAATCAGTTATAACTACGGTGCAGGGCAGTGGGAGAGAGTGAAAAAAATCTCGGGAACAGCAGAAGTTTTTATTATAGGAATTATGTTGTTTGGAACTGCAGTTTGTCAGCTTTTTCCGGAACAGCTGATATCTATCTACTCTGAAGATGCTGCCATTGTGCAATATGGTGTAACTGCATTAACGATCATCAGTCTTGGATTTGCCATATCTTCATTGTCAGTTGTAGCATCGGGAGTGTGTGAAGCTCTTGGAAAGGGACTTCTTTCCTTGATCATTTCCTTAATACGATATATCGTAGTGATTATTCCGGCTTCCGTCATTTTCAGTAAGATGTGGGAGGCGAATGGCGTGTATGTAGCATTTGTATTTACAGAATTTACAGCAGCTTTGATTTCAGCATTGCTAATGAAAAAAGTATTAAAGAAGAGATAGAATATGAATATCATCAAGAAAATAATCTGGGTTGTAATCGGTTCTGTGATTGCTGCATTTGGAATAGATCTGGCAATCTATGCCGGATTTGGAGGAGCTACTCTGGCTGTTTTATGGCAAGGAGTTTCTTGTGTGTTACATATTACATTGGGACAGGCATCCTTTGTGGTTGCAGTAGGAATGATTGTCTTTTGTCTGTTCTATGATCGCAGCCAGATTTATCTGGGTACTATTTTATATCAAATCATCTATAGTGTATGTACAGATTTGTTTCAGCCGTTGATGCACTACACAGAAAGTAAAATCCTGAATTTCTTTATAATGCTGATAGGGATTGTTCTGTTTGCAGTAGGAACAGCCATCTATTCTTATGCTGATTGGGGAAGAGGCTCCTATGAAGCGGTAACATTTGCTTTGGCAAAAAAGCATTCCTGGCAGATCAAATATGTGCGAATAGCACTTGATACCATGGTGGTGCTATTCGGTATGTTCTTAGGCGGAAAGTTTGGTATGTGTACTATTTGCACGATACTTCTATCCGGTGTGATGATTCAAAAAACATTGCAATTATTGCATACTATGATAGATAATAAAGCATAATAACCATTATAACTTTCAGTTTGTCGCTTTGATGCTTGACAAGTGAATTATAATAAGAAGAAAGAGATATTGGCCCTTGGCTCGTTGATATCCCTTTTTTCGTAAAAGAAAAGACTGCTCTGCATCTTTCCATAAAATGAAGAGTAGCCTGATCCAATGCCCGGATGAAGAGAGCGCATCTCCTTGTTTTTAGGGGGTGCAAAGGGGGTGCAATCGTTTCCTTGTATCAAAATGGTGGTTACGATGAATCCCTGTCCTTGTGGCTATTACGGTGATATAACAAACTGATGTATTTGCTCTTATATAATAGGAGAGATTTAGATATAAGGAATATTCCAAATGGATTTCTTATGAAAAATTAATATTCAATATGTTGGAGTAATACATTCAGCCTGAGAGAATACTGTTTTTTGGGTATCCTCTCAGGCTGATTTTTTATGCAATTTTATAATTATAAATTGTTCCTGACGGGCATTTTTTATGTTTGGTTCTTAAAGTCAACATTTCTGTCCTTATACTCTTGAAGAAAAATTGTGCCTATGGACTTCGGATTTTATTATTTGCTTTTGCCTATAGACACATCAAAAAAACAGAGGTGTCTTTCATGAATAAGGAACAGAAAGCAAGTGTTATACGGATGCGTTCAGATGGAATGACCTTTTCTGAAATAGCAAATCAACTGCAACTTTCAATAAATACGGTTAAATCGTTCTATAGGAGGAATGCAAAAACCAAATCACAGCTTGAAGCCTGTATGCATTGCGGAAAACCGATTGTGCAGACAAAGCATAAACGGCAGAAGAAATTCTGTTCGGATAAATGCCGTAATGCCTGGTGGTCGGCACATCCCCGGTACCGCAGACCTAAAAAATTATATAGTCATATATGCGCACATTGTGGCATTGCTTTTCAGAGTGACCGTGCAAAAAGCAAATACTGTACCGTTAAGTGCTTTGCCGATGCAAGGCGCAAGGAGAACAGAATATGACAAAAGAACTTTATGATAAGGTGATTTCTTACAGAATATCAATGTCGGTTATTAAAAGTATGCTGAAATCAAACATAATTACCTCCCAAGAGTACTCTGAAATTGATACAATTATCGCTCGTGAAAACGGCTTATCTTCGTGTACCATATTCTGCGAAATGAGTGGATAATATAGGCTTTCAGAGGTAATATGTAACCGTAAGGGGGTGCTGTTATGAACAGAATTGTTGAAAAAGTTAATTTTCCGATTCCGAAACAGCCGAAATCAAAAAGAGTAGCGGCATATGCAAGGGTATCATCGGGGAAAGATGAAATGCTACACTCACTGTCAGCACAAATAAGCTACTACAGCGAATTGATACAAAGCCATCCAAGCTGGCTTTACTGCGGAGTATTTTCCGATGAAGCATATACCGGTACAAAGGACAATCGCACAGGTTTTCAAAACTTAATAAGTGAATGCAGATCAGGAAATATTGATTTGATTATTACAAAGTCAATTTCAAGATTTGCAAGAAATACGGTTACATTATTGGAAACGGTTCGAGAGTTAAAACTGCTCGGTATAGATGTTTTCTTTGAAGAGCAGAATATTCATACTATCAGTGCCGACGGTGAGCTTATGATGACCATTCTTGCCTCATATGCACAGGCAGAAAGCTTATCGGCAAGTGAAAATCAGAAGTGGCGTATTCGCAAGGCTTTTGAAAACGGAGAAATTGTTAATCTTCGCTTTTTGTTTGGGTATAGAATCAACGGTGCAAAAATAGAGATTGACCCTGCACAAGCTGACATAGTGCGTGAAGTTTTTGAGAGAGCCGTTAATGGTGAGAGTTTTACTGCTATAGCAAAAGATTTGAACAACAGAAACATCACTCGCTGCTTGGGTGGGAAATGGAACTCACAACGAATAAGGGATTTGCTTTCGAATGAAAAATATCTCGGCAATGCACTTTTGCAAAAGAAATACCGTAATAATCACCTGGAAAAGAAACTGATTCACAATGACGGTCAGTTGCCTAAATATTATGCCGAAGGAACGCACGATGCCATTGTTGATGAAAAATTGCTTGCGAAAGCTCAAGACATACTTCACGATTTGGCAAAGCGAAGAGGAACTTTGAAAAAACCTAAATATAGATAAATTCCACCGATTAGTCTATATTTTTCGTACAGTTTGATTATTTCATTAAAATTTATAAGGAAACTCCTGCCCAACTTTTAAATATGCGTTATTATATGAATCTTTCTGACCGGATTAATTCAGTCCACTGCATGCTAAAAGCCCCTTGCCGTTTAAAGCAAGGGGCTTTTAATTAAGGTAGATTTATATCATTTTATCTTAACACGCTGCTTATACCTGCAACATACTTCTGAATTTCTGTTGCGTCCTTGATATTGATTTTGCCGTTATTATCGACATCTGCAGCCTGCATCTGCTGACTTGTCATATTTACAAGCGATGCAATATACTTCTGAATTTCTGTTGCGTCGTTAACATTAATTTTTCCGTCACCCGTTACATCGCCCTTTTCAACTGATGGAGTTGTTGGCTGTGTTTCCGGCGGAGTATAGCTTGTTATATCGCCGTTTGACATATTATATGAATATGTTACTGACGCCAGACCCTTTCTCTCAACATCAACCTTGATTACAGATGAAGCTGTGAGCGCAGTTGCCTCAACAGTAAATTCGCCTGTGATTTCATCTGAATGTGTTTTATAGGACTTGCCGTTCACTGTTACCGTGATGTCTGCTTCCTGAACTGCAACACCAACTATTGTAGTTTTGCCATTAACAGCATATGAAAGACCTGCATTTGCAAGCACGAGTGATGATTTTGCATTTATAAGCGACTCAAGTGTGCTTTCAACAAGCGCTTCGTCTGCAACGCCCTCGCCCTGTGCGATGAGCTCATTGGCTGTTGTCATAACAGCAGAAACATTGTTCCAGCTTGAGGCAGTATAGTCGCTTGATGTCATTGCAAGTACTTCTCTTGCCTCTTTCTTGAGCGTCTGGAATTTTGAAAGAACAATCTCAGGCTTAGTGAGCTTAAAGGTTGTGCAGTCCTCGTTTGTTATTTCAATGCAGGAACCGTCGATAATGCCTGTAATATCTTGGGTCCTTTTGCTGTCGCTGCCCAAACCTACGATTGCGCTAACCTTATCGTAGCCGTTTACTGTGAATATATAGTTGCCGTCAGCGTCCTTTTCCGTAAGCTTTGTGCCCGGCCATCCGCCTGTCAGTACGCTACCGTCGGCAGCCCAGACATAGAGATGATAGCTTGCCGAAGGGCTGTACGGCTTAATTGTGAATGTAACTGACTTTTCAGACGGTTCGTCACCGCTTCCGCTCATAACCTTTGCCGCACTGTAATTGCCTGACGGAATTTCAAGATATGTATCTCCGTTGAGATTTTTGAAGTCGCGGCTCTTCTGTGCGTCGCTGCCGTTATTGAGAACAACATTGTAGGTATCTGTTGTGTTAAGCTCCATAACATAGTAGCCTTCGCTGTTCTTTTCTGTCATATGTGTTCCCGGCCAAGAACCGCAAAGCGCTGTGCTGTCACCTGTCCAGACATAAATATAAGGTGCGCTGTCGCTCTTTACATAGATCTTTCCTTGCTGAGGAGGAACTGTAGAATCAGGATCGCCTGTTGTCGGCTCTTGTTCGCTCTCAAACATCTTATAGAAGGATGCAACCGATCTTGATGAACCCTTTTCGTTTGTTGCCTCGAGTGTGATTTTGATTGTGTCGCCCTCGTAAGCAGTTTTACCGATTTCAAAGGTTGAGCCGTTTGTAACAACGAACTTATTGCCGCCGTCGATTGAGCAGGTTGCGCTGTCACATTCCTCAAGTGATACCGTAACAGTCTGTGTACCCTTGAACTTTGCCGCGCCTTTTACGCTCATAATAGGTTTGCCGTCCGGAATCTGAATGAGAATTGTTCCGTTGTCACCGCTGTTAAATGTTACCTTGCCGTCTGTAACTATTGCAGATGTCTGGTCATAGGTGTTCATAAGCATCTGACCGTCGCTCCATATTGAAGAAACATCAAGAGTTATATCTGCATTTGAAGAAGCACCGATTACGGCTGCTACCTTGTCAGAAACACCGTTCTTGTCATATGTTCTTGCAAATGCAACGCCGTTTGTTGCAGAAAGCATTGTGTTGCTGCCTCCACCGACTGCAACATGGTCGTTGCGGAACTGACCAACCTTCTGCCAGTGAGCGAGAACAGTTTGGTCAAGGCTGTCCCAGTTCATATCACTGCGCAGTGAGTGACCCGAACCACCGGCGCCGTCAAAGGCTAAGCCATCAAACATCGGACGGTTTGATTCGTCACCGTAGTAAATCTGAACGCCGCCCGGAGCCAGGAGAAATGCCGAGCCGTTGTAAATCATTGCGCTTGTATCACCACGGGTTAAAAGCGCATCGTGTGATGAAATGAACGAAAGCACATTGAAGTCTTCCTTTGTGTTGATTTCATCAGCATAGCGCTGGTACAAACCGGCAACCCTTGAACTTGCAAACACGCCTGCGCCCCAGGTCTCGAAGTTAATCATGGAGTCAAAGCCGCCCTGTGTATAGTATTCATCATAGCCAACGCCTTTGTCCCAAGCCTCGCCTGTCATCCAGAAGTCCTGCTGCCAGTTTGCACCCGGCTTGTCAGGGTTGTTCTTACGCCAATCTGCAAGTGCATCTACGCAGGCAGTTTTGAGCTGTTTCCACGAGCTTTGCTCAACATGCTTTGCTGTGTCACAGCGGAAGCCGTCGACACCGTATTTTCTTACCCAGTCGGCAAGCCAGCTTGTAATATAGCCTGTTACGGTATTTGAACTGCCGTACTTTTCGATTTTCTCGTTGTATGTACCCTCTTTTGTCCACTTTGTCTTTAAGACCTCAGGAATTGAAACAGGGGTTGTCTGCTCTGTTTTGAAGTCAGGCAGGCCGGCGAGGCTCATCAATAAGTTACCGCCGCCGCCCTCGGTGTATCCCGGAAGGCCGCTTCTTACC
Source organism: Clostridiales bacterium (assembly GCA_019415925.1). GTDB lineage: Bacteria > Bacillota > Clostridia > Oscillospirales > Acutalibacteraceae > Ruminococcoides. The sequence continues at coordinate 812 of DXYG01000009.1, read as the reverse complement.
CAGTCGGGGCCCCACCATTTGCCCCAGTCTTCAGCTGATGTTTGGTAATCAATATGTTTGTTGAAATCACTGACATTTTCAATGACATACTTAAAATCAGTTGCACCCTCTAAAAGTGTACCGAAACCATACTCCTCCATATCAGCTACTGTATTGTAGCCGCAGTGGTTCATAACTATGTCCATGATAACTCTGAGGCCGTGCTCGTGAGCAGTGTCAACCAAAGTTTCAAACTCCTCGGGTGTACCGAAGTTTGCGTCTGTTTCGGTATAGTCAAGCACATAATAGCCGTGATATGAATAGTGCGCAAAGTGGCCTGCGCCTGAGTCGCAGTATCCGTGAGTCTGCTCATACGGAGCGGAAATCCACAGTGCATTTACGCCGAGGTCGCTGAAATAGCCCTCCTCGATAGCCTGTGTAATACCTGCAAAGTCACCGCCGTGGAATGTGCCCGGAGCAGTGTCCCAGCCGGAAATCGGCTTACCGTTTTTGTCGAGTGTTCTGCCGTATGAGTGGTCGTTTGATGTGTTGCCGTTTTTGAAACGGTCAGTAAGCAAAAAGTAAACTGTTGCATTGTCCCAAGTAAAACCGTCGTTTTCAACAACAGAGCCTGCTATTGCAGAACCAGTTGCTTTGTCATTGACCGTCACAGCCGATACATCGACAAACGCAAAGGACATACAGCAAATTACCATACTAAGCGCAACAAGCACGCTTATAAGCTTTACTGTTAATTTGGTTTTCATTTGTTTTACTCCTTTCAAAACTTCTGTATTTATTTAGGAAAACCTAACAAAGTTATAGTATCACAT
>DXYG01000089.1 GCA_019415925.1 Clostridiales bacterium | reverse complement strand
GCTACTCCGTTATTGCTTGAAGGATTATTATTTACACAAAATTTTATGGGCTGCCTTATTATTTAGGATATTATAGTTATATAAAGCAACCCCCAATCAGCACAGCAGAGTTGATTGAGGGTTGTTTATTCTATTAGATTTTAATTTACCGATATCGGTATTCTCTTGATTTTTATCTTACTTAATTTTTACCGGAATCCAAATCTCACAATAGTAATTGTCATCTGCTGTTCCGTTTGGATATTTTTTAGGGTCATCATAGGTTCCTGCTACTAAAATCAATGTCAGCATAATTGCGATTTTCTTTCTCATACTATCGCCTTCCATACAAGCAACAAGTATATCCAAAGAATTTCAAATGTCCGGAGATTTTTACGAGAAACTGAAATCTGTCGAGTTCTTCGCATATAAAAACAGCAATTTTATTCTATCGAAATTTTCAATTCTACATCTCCGTTACTCAACAATTCTACAACTTCATTCTCCGGAATATCCATTTTTCCCAGTCTTGTATATGACCATGAATTTGAACCATAGAATACAACAATACTATTTTCATTATACAGAACAATATCGCCATTATGCGTTGTTGTTTGCTTATCATTACTTGTATAGTTTCTTCCTAAAGAACCAACCTGTTCATTGTCACTATACATTGACATTGATACCTTAATATCCCCTAATTTGACCTGCTCTGCCAATTCTGCAATAGTGTCATTATCTTCCCAAGTAACAGGAACCTCTGCATCATTTATATATAATTTCATACCAACATCCTCACCTACATCATCGTTATTATCAATGTTAGATGTAATCTTCGTGTATTTATCAGACCGGTTGATGTTACTCTGAATTTCCGCATGGGATTCAGAAATTATATTCTCGAGCTTTGAGGTATCATTTATTTTCTGCGATTTTAATAAATCGCTACCTCCACACGCTGTCAAACAAAATAAAAAAACCACGCAAGCAATAAACACAGATATATGAAATATACATCCCTTCATTCTTATACACCGGTTCCCATGTCATATGCTTCTTTCAACTTGGTATTTTCTGAAATTTCTCCACCCATGGTTACACCACCGCAGAAAACATATCCTTTAAGTTCCGCCTTATCAAAGCAATCAATCCAACCGTTTAGTCCTGACAAAGCTTTTTCATATACATATTCTCCGTCCTCGGCTGCTGTGGCAAGGAAATAAACATCCCTAAATTTATAATCCATAGAAAACATAGGATTTAATCGGTCAATAAGTACTTTCATCTGACCTGACATCTCATAGTAATAAATAGGTGTTGCCCATACCACAATATCAGAGTCAATGACCTTATCCATTATCTTTGTTACATCATCTTTGATTACACATTTACCGGTCTGCTGGCATACAAGACAACCCTTGCAAAAACTAATCTGCTTATCCTTTAATGTAATGAAATCCACTTCATTTCCTGCAAATGTCGCACCATCTGCAAAACTTTTTGCAAGATCTTCCGAATTACTGTTTGCTCTTATACTTGTTGAAATCACTACAACCTTCTTGCTCATCTAATTATTCCTTTCTCGTATTTTTTAGAAACTTTCTCTGAAAATCTGTTCAATCTCATTCTCATCAAGCAGCTTGTAACCACCTGTAAGGACTATCGTACCCTTTACAAGATCCTTAATCATATCCTCTGTTGCACCGAGTTCAGTAATGTTCAATACAAGTCCAAGCTCCTTCATCCAGTTTTCCATTGCTGTAAGACCTTCAGCTGCAATCTGTTCATCTGTCTTTCCTGTTGCATCAACATCCCATACATTCTTGGCAAAACGAACAAACTTCGGAAGTCCATAAGGCATAATATGCCTATAATATGGTAATGAAACTGCAGCCAGCGTCATACCATGGGTTGCGTCTGTACACGCTCCCACAGACTGACCAAGCATATGTACCATCCAATCTGTTGACTTTGCCTTGGCAACCAATGTATTAAGCGCCCATGTCGCAGTCCACATAATATTGCTCCTTGCTTCATAGTCCTGTGGATTTTTATTCGCAATACGACTTGAATGTATTACAGATTTCATCAGTCCTTCGCTTATGTAGTCGCTGGTATTATCATCTTCTCCGGAAAAGTACTGCTCACAGATATGATTGAAAATATCATAAATCCCTGAAATCATCTGATAATGAGGGAGCGTCAGTGTGTACTTCGGATTTAAAATAGAGAATTTAGGCATAATCTTTTCATCAGCAAAAACATGACCTATTTTCAGCTTAGCAGAATGATTGGTAATGACTGCTCCTGCATTCATCTCAGAACCGGTGCCAACCATCGTCAGCACACAGCCTACCGGAATTATCTCACAAGAAGGCTCGTCAAATTTAAGATAATACTTTTCCCAAGGGTCTTCCTCACAATTAACAGATACGGAAACTGCCTTTGCATAATCACATACAGACCCTCCACCTACTGCAAGGAGAAAATCCGCTTTATGATTTCTTGCAATTTCAACACCTTCATACAATTTTTCAAGTGTTGGATTTGGCATTACACCTGCAATCTCTGTGATATTCTTTCCCTCTTCTTTGAGGATAGCCATTACTTCGTCATAAATTCCGTTTTTCTTAATAGAACCGGCGCCATATATTAACACTACATTCTGACCATATTTTTTAAGCTCCGCCCCTAAATTAGAGAGAGAATCCTCTCCGAAATATAATTTTGTTGGATTACAATAAGCAAAATTTCCTAACATAATTTGCTCCTTTCTCTTTACACAAAATTATTTTTTTGTTATTCTTATATTAATACCTAAACCTGACTTTAGGTCAAGTACTTTTTTAAATTTTTTATGTAAAGAGAGGTTATTATGAATACAATCGGTGAAATTTCAAAAATGTTTGGTTTACCCATTTCTACACTCAGATACTACGACAAAGAAGGACTTTTTCCAAATATGAAACGCTCATCCGGCATTCGCATATTTTCAGAGTCAGAAATAGAGGCTCTTCGTGTGATTGAATGTCTTAAAAAGACCGGTATGAAAATCAAGGATATCAAACAGTTTATGGACTGGTGTGCTGAAGGACCTTCAACTTATTCCAACCGAAAAAAACTATTTGAGGACAGAAAGAAAGCTCTTGAAAAACAACTTCAAGAGCTTGAAAAAAATATGGCAATAATTAAGTTCAAATGTTGGTATTATGAACAGGCTATTTCTGACGGTAATGAAGAACGCCTTAACACAATAATTCCCGATAATCTTCCTGCTGATATAAAATCTATATACGAATTGGCTCATTCATAGAAAATAATAATGAGCATCTACATAAATTCCAGTTTATCCTACGTTATTATAACATACATCGACATTAACGCCACAAGAAAAATGATATTGGCTATGGTAAAGAACAGGAGATACTTTCCTTTGGATACATCTTTCTTTTGCACTATGAATTTATATGAAATCAGGCTTGCCATAGATGCGATTAATGTGCCTAAACCGCCTATATTAGTGCCGACAATCAATGCCGGTAGGTTCTCGGTGAAATTCGACAAAAGCAGTGCCGCCGGAACATTACTTACAACCTGAGAGGTAAGCACAGCAGTAATCACCTCATTACCTAATATATATTTCTGTAACAGAGATGAAAACATTGGGAGTCTGCCCATATTTCCAATGAATATAAAGAAACCAATAAATGTGAGCAACAGGGAATAGTCCACTTTTTTCAGCACTTTTCTGTCAAAAATCAGGATTGCACAAAGTGTAACGGCAAACGCAATACTAACACTAATAACACGCAATACCGCAAGAATGCAAATGCACAACAGCACAACATACATCATCACCTTGCAGGTGTTCTTCTCTTTGCTTTTTGCGGTCAGATTTACGGTGATTTTCTTGTTCCCAACAGTTCCTATGGCAAAACTACTGACAAGCAACATTGCAAGTGACAAGACTGTATAAGGCAGCATCAATATAATAAATTTTTCAAAAGCCATACCCGATTTTCCGTACAGATACAAATTCTGCGGATTGCCGATTGGCGTCAGCATACTTCCCAGATTAGCTGCAATGGTCTGCAAAACCACCACGGGAATAAGCCATTTTTTCTCTTCTGCCTGTCCAATCATATCAAACAGAACAAAGGTAAACGGAACAAAGGTTATGAGCGCCACATCATTGGTAATTATCATACTGAAAAAGAAACAAAGTAAAGTCAGCGTTACCGCAAGCTGGCGAATATTTTGCACCTTATTTAACAGTGTCCGTGAGATTTCTTCAAAGACGCCCATGCTCTGAAAGCCTGCCATCAGTGCCATCAACGAGAACAATATTCCAAGTGTCCTGAAATCTATGTACTCAAGATATTCCTTGTCCGGTGTTACAAAGAACATTGAAATCACCGCAAGCACACAGGCAACAATCAGTATCATTTCCTGTTTTATAAACTCAAAAATTTTCCTCTTCACATTTTACTCCAAATTTTTATTTACCGATAATTGATAGATAAGCACATCCCGATACAGTGATTGCGGTTCGGTATTCAGCCATTCAAGTGCAGAATCAATATCAACCGAAAAGCCTTTTCCAAAGTAATCAAACATCTTTTTGTGACTGCCGGAAAATGGCAGTGCAATAACTTTTTTGATATTCTCCTCAATGGAGAATGCAGGTCTGTAGCTCCTGTTTCCGTTAAGAAGCGACTTGCCGTTGTCAAAAATCGGCGCCGTAAGATATTTATTGTTCTTCGTGTCGCAAATCACTGCAAGATTGTTAAAGTGTCTGTCCTCGTTCAGAGTTATAAAATCAAGAGTAAAGACTTTTTTCAGATATATCTTTATATCCAAATCAAGGTATTTTCTGAAAAAGTCAACGGTATATTCAATATAGCTTTCCATTGATTCAAACTCGAACTTTTTAACAGACAGTTTTGTGCCGGTAATTCTTTGATGAATACGCTCAAATGTGATTAGCTCATAACCCGGTTTAAGGAAATCCTTGCTTCTGCAACCGCTTTTTCCGTTTATCTTTCCGTATTCATAAACAACATAGCTTTTCTTCGGCAGAGTGCTGAATGTGAGAAGCTTGGAAACAAGGTATTCAACAATGCCTTCCTCAAATGTATCGGTTTTATACCAGTAACCCTTGTCATAGAATTTCGTTTGCGTGCCTTCGCTTGTTCCGTCAATGTTTACAGTCAGGTCATCGCTTAATGTTATGTCAAACATATTTTTCTCCTTTGGGGCAAAGCTTTTTCCAAGTGATATTGTTGTCGCCGAATTTAAACCAGATAGAGTCGTTGTAGCTTACGCCAAAGGTTCTTTTAACGATTTCAATAGGCTCATACTCATCAAGCCCTATTTTATTAAGCAGTTCCTTTATATCGGCACGACCACGCTCCCAACAGCGTGTTTCCAACAGCTCACTGAGCTTGGCAATATCAATTTTGTCAAAAGCAAGGAAAAATTGCTTCATCGGATTGTCGGTGAACTTCTTGATGAATACTTCGTTGTTTTTGATATTCACAACAGCAGTCAGTTCATCTTTCCAATAAACCGAAATCTTACAGCCGTCCCACTTGTTTTTCAGTTTATCTTCAAGCTGAATATTGCAGTTGAGTTTTTCGGCAATCACCGATACTGTTTCAAGCTGAGGTGAAATCTGATGCGTTTCTATTCTTGCAATTGTAGATTGAGGCATATTGCACCTCTTGGCAAGCTCACGCTGAGATATTTTTAATCCTCTGCGTTTATCAGCCAGTTCATCAACCATTCTATAATTATTCATAATATCACCTCTTGTTATTTATGATAGCATATATGCTATCATATGTCAATGAGAATACTGACACAACTTTTCAATTTTTTAATCGTAGCAAATTATTTATGTTTTGGCACATTATTAAGAAATGCCCCACATCATTAAATATATCGATACCGAGTATAGTTTTTATATACAATAGCATAAAAAATTGTAAAAGAATGTTGATTGCTTTTCACAAGTATGATAAAATTAATATGCAATAACTTCTCATAAGTTTTATTATCAGAACATAATTCGTATTGTTCAGCATAACTAAACGTATTTATTTATTCATAAGAGGATTGATGCACGATGTTACCCGAAGAATCAGCACGCATAAAAATTGATAAACAATTGAATGATGCAGGGTGGAATGTTATATCCAGAAACGACTATATTCCGTGCAATGAGCCTTCTGCTGTCAAAGAAGCGTTAATGCAAGGCAATCATGAGAGTGATTACCTTTTATTTGTTGAAGACAAGGCTATCGCTATTGTAGAAGCAAAGCGTGAAAGTAATGATTTAGGTGAAAAGGTAGCTCAACAAGCCGAAAATTATGCACTAACACCTCAGAATTGGTATGGATTATGGTACCCTCGTAAAATTCCATTAGTCTATCTTGCTAATGGGAAAAAGATATACTTTAAGAATATGCTTTCACCCGACAACGATTATATTGAAATTTCTAAAATGCACTCACCAAAAAAGATGCTGAAATTGATTGGAAAAACATCCGAATATGGAGTGCTACCCAAAATTGAGGAAAAGGGTTTAAGAGGTTGCCAATACAATGCAGAGTGTAAGCTTGAAAAATCTTTTAAAGAAGGTCATAAAAAAGCTCTTGCAGTTTTAGCAACGGGTTCGGGAAAAACGTACTTAGCCTGTCTTGCGGCATACAGACTGCTGAATTATACTTCTACGAGAAGAGTTTTGTTTTTAGCAGACCGCAATAACCTTGCAAGACAAGCGGCATCTGAGTTCAGTACATTTGACAGGACAGAGAATCAACAGCAGATGAGCTCAATTTATTCAATTAAACGGCTTGTAAAAGAAGATGATATTAAAGGCGATATTGTAATATCTACAATACAAAAGTTATATGCAGTATTAACAGGACAAGCGTTTTCTGATAAAGATGAAGATATGGAGGATGAATTAAACTTCAAATCAGATGAAAAAGACGCTGCAAAGTCAATCACTCTAGACGGTAATCTGAAGCTTCCTCCTGATTATTTTCAGTTTATTATTATCGATGAATGTCACCGTTCAATTTATGGTCGCTGGAAAGCTGTTCTTGATTATTTTAAGGATGCCAAGATATTGGGACTTACTGCTACTCCAACGCCTGAAGCATATGCTTTCTTTAATAAAAACAAAATTGAAGAATACACATATGACGAATCTGTTGTCGACGGAGTAAACGTTCCTGCTCGTGTGTACAGAATAAAAACAGAGTCAACAGAACACGGTGGAACAATTGATGAGGGAACAGAAGTTACAGAGAAATCAAAGTACACTCACAAAACCACAACATATAAAACAACGTCAAGAATTGACTATTCTCCTACTCAGCTTGACAGAACCGTTATAAACCCTGCTCAAATCAGATCTGTTCTGACTTCGTATAGGGATGCAATATATACTGATTTATATCCTGACAGAAAACCATTGTGGGAGTATATTCCCAAAACTTTGATTTTTGCTAAGGACGATAATCATGCGACTCAAATTGTTGAAATTGCAAAGGAAGTATTTGCTGATAAGTTCAAGGATAAAATCCTACCTGACAATTTTGTTCAAAAGATTACATATTCGGCAGGGGATTCAAATGCGTTAATTCGAGATTTAAGAATTGAAAAAGACTTTAGAATTGCGGTTACTGTCACATTAGTTGCTACAGGAACAGATGTTAAACCGCTTGAAGTTGTATTATTTATGAATGATGTCAAATCTCCGGTTCTTTATACTCAGATGAAAGGCCGTGGTTGTCGATACATTCTTGAAGATAAACTCAGAGAGGTTACCCCAAATGCAGATACAAAGGAATGTTTCTATATTATAGATGCCGTAGGTGTAACTGAACATGATAAAACTTTGCCTGATCGTACAAAAAAGAATGGTGGTAAGACAAACAAAGTATTAACGCTTGAGCAATTGATTGAACATTTATCTCACAAGGATTTAAGCGATGAAAATCTAGAATTATTGCGAAATTATTGTTCAACCATCAACAAGCGTTATGAAGATAATCCTTTATTTGGACGGCATTTGGATTCATTTATTAAAAATTATGGTTTTGCACCAAGAACCCTTGCTAATTCTATTAATAAGGCATTATCCGAACATTCCTTACCTCCGTTTTTGGATCCTTCTGCTCCTAATACCGAAAGGCTTGATTTAATATTCTGCCTTATAGGAACTGATAAAGCAAGGAAAAGCCTTCTTGAAATGCAAAAAGGATTCTATATCTTTGACCCTGTTGAAGAAGATAAGGTAATCTACGCAGGCTTTTCAAAAGAAACAGCAAGAAGTTTTATTGATACCTTTGAAAAATATTTGCTTGATAACAAGGATCAGGTAGAAGCTTTAAGAATCATATATAATTCTGAAAATAAAGTAATTACTAATTCTATGCTCTGTGATTTAAAGGATAAACTGTTATCGCAAAGTAAGCAATATACCCCTCATTCTATATGGAACTATTACAAAATTCTTGATACCAACGGAAGTGTAGATGCGTTAGATTTAAAACATAATGTCAATGCATTAACAAATCTCATACAAATTGTTAGGTACGCATATAAGAAAAGTTGCAGGCTTACCGGTCTGTTTGGTACATACGTTCAACGATTCAACCTCTATTGCGGACAAGCTCAGCGTAGCCTTTCCGAAGCTCAAAAAGCAATTATGCAGCAGATTGCTGAGTTTATTGTTAATGAGGGTGCATTCAATTCACTGGAACTAAATGAATTTGCACCTGATTTATGGCGTGAAGCCATGAATGAATTTGAGCCAAAACAATTTTCCACTGAATTATACGAATTATCTAAATTTATTTTAAGGGCGGCTTAGTATGGCAAAAACTACAAATACAAAAAGTGAATCTGCATTGCTGAAAAAAGTTTGGGATATTGCAGGTGTAATGGCGGCTGCAGGCGTTGGATTCACAGACTATATCACTCAATTTACTTATATCCTTTTCTTAAAAATGGATGATGAAAAAGAGGCTTTAGGGCTTGGTAGCAGTATTCCCGATGGTTATAAATGGAAAGATATTTTTGCACTAAACGGTACAGATTTAGTTGACAAGTACGAGGAAATACTATCCGAACTGGCGAAAGACAGTGGATTGATAGGAACAATTTTTACAAAGGCTTCCAATAAAATCGACAGCCCTGTTCATTTGGCAAAGATAATAGAAATGGTTTCAAATGAAAATTGGTATATGATGGAAGGGGATTTTAAAGGCGCTATCTATGAGTCTATACTTGAGAAAAACGGACAGGATAAAAAAAGCGGTGCAGGTCAATATTTCACACCACGTCCCTTAATTAAGGCGATTGTAGATGTTATAGATCCCAAAATCGGTGAAACTGTTGCAGATCCTGCCTGCGGTACAGGCGGTTTTCTCCTCTCTGCTTTTGAACACATGAAGCCTCAAAGTAAAGAAATTTCAAAGCAACGATTCTTGAAAAATAATGCACTTTTTGGTGCAGACAACACACCGCTGGTAGTAACTCTTGCTTCTATGAATCTTTATCTTCACGATATTGGCACTGCAAACAGTCCGATTGTTTGTCAGGATTCCTTAATTGATAAATCAGAGAGAATGTATGATGTTATTTTAGCAAATCCGCCTTTCGGAACCCGTCCTCAAGGCAGTGTAAGTGTTCATGATAACAGACCGGAATTTATTAAAACTTCGGATAATCAGGTGAACTTTCTGCAACATATTATGTCTATTGTAAAAACAGGCGGACGAGTTGGTGTTGTTTTACCTGATAATGTACTTACTGACGGAAATGCAACTGCTAAAGTGCGTGAAAAACTTCTAAAGGATTTCAATTTGCATACTATTCTCAGGCTTCCGACAGGAATATTCTATGCAAACGGTGTAAAAACCAATGTTCTGTTTTTTGAGAAAGGTAAACCTACAAAGGATATCTGGGTCTATGATTATAGAACAGGAATAAAACATACTCTTGTAACAAAACCGTTAAGGAGAGAACATCTTGACGATTTTGTTAATTGCTATTGTTCCGGACACATGGAAGATAGAAAAGAGACTTATTCTGAAGATAATCCCAACGGAAGATGGAAACGCTTTACAGAAAAAGAAGTTTATTCAAGTGAACAGCTGAAGCTTGACTTTAAATGGCTAGATTTAACTGAAAAAGATGACCGTACCATAACAGAACTCTTGTCTGAAATGCAACAAAAAGCTGTAGCAATTTCGGATGCAGTATCCAAGCTTCAAGGAATTCTCGGAGGCATTGACTTATGATAGATACGAAAGCATTACGAGAAAAAGTTCTTGATCTTGCTATACGTGGTAAGCTTGTTGAGCAAGACCCGAACGACGAACCGGCTTCTGTTCTTTTAGAACGCATCCGTGCTGAAAAACAGCAGATGGTAAAGGACGGAAAGCTGAAAGCAAAGGATATTAAGAATGACACCATAATCTATAAAGGTGATGATAATTTACATTATGAGAA
>DXYG01000088.1 GCA_019415925.1 Clostridiales bacterium | reverse complement strand
TGATTTTATTATTACCTTTTTGCAAATAAAGCATACCGCAAACAATTTTGTTTGTCAAGATAAAAATTGCCAATTTAAACAAATAGTAACAATTATTGATTTTTAAAATAATCGGCTGTTTCCGTAACAAATCGGAAACAGCCGTTTTTATTTTGACAGATTATCTTTTAGTCTTTGATAAAATTCGGGGAAAGTGCGCTTAATGCTCATAGGCCTGAAGTCGCTGTTTACAAAGCAATGTGTTGTATGACCTGTTGATGCGATTTCATCATTATCGCAAAAACGCATTGTGTAGTCATACTCCATTCGTGAGCCGTTAAAAACAACAAGCCTGACTTCAATATACACTTCATCGTAAAACCTTACCGGTTTTAAATACTTTGCGTAAGCGTCAACATTCGGGATAAGCACACCCTGTTCTTCAAGGTCAAGCACGTCACAACCGATTTTGTGCATAAAATCAATGCGTGCCTCCTCGAAATACCTTATATGATTTGAGTGGTGAACTATTCCCATTCTGTCGGTTTCATAATAAGCGGCACGTCTTATATAAAATTTGTTTTCCATTTATGATACCTCTTTATTTTTTGAGCAACAGTCCGTCCTTTAAATCCTGTTCGGCCTGTTTTTTGATTATAAAATGCTGTTTTTTACCTGTTGCCGTATGCGGAAGTTCCTTTACAAAGCGATAGTAGCGTGGAGCCTGATACTTTGAAATATTCGGTGACTGAGAGCAATATTCCATTAGCTCGGCAACCGTAAGGCTGTTGTCCTCGGGAATTACGTAAGCCGCAACAGACTCTCCCCTTGTGCTGTCGGGAACACCTGTTACAATGCACTCGTGAACCTTCGGGTGGCAGTTGAGGACTTCCTCTATTCTTGCAGGGTAGATATTCTCGCCCTTGCTGATTATCATATCGTCTTTTCTGCCTGCAACGGTGATAAACTGCTTTTCGTCCCATGTACCGATATCACCTGTATACATCCAGCCCTTGTAGAACTTTTCTTTTGTAGCTTCGGGGTTATTTACATAGCTGTAGGTTGACTTGCAGGGACAGCTTATGATTATTTCACCCTCGGTTTTGTTATCGGTAGGAACAACATCGTCAGGCTCTGCCTTTTTATCATCGTAAACCTTTACGATTTTCACCTCGTCATCTGTGCAGGAACGTCCAGCCGTACCTGACATTTCGGGCAAATCAAACGGACGGAGAAACGTATTCCAGAATGATTCGGTTGTGCCGTAGCCGTTGAAAATATTGGGAGTGAGCACGTTCTGAAAACGTATGCAGGCTTCCTTTTCAAGCGGACTGCCCATTGTGATAATGCCCTTCAGAGTTGAAATATCCTTGGGGTGCTTTTCCTGTCTGCCGGCAAGCAGAGTGAGGATTGATGGAACGCCCGTCATAAAAGTAATTCCGTATTTTTCAACGTAATCAATACAGTTTTTAGGGTTAAAGGTACGCAGAATTACCATAGCCGCACCGGCATAAAGAGTAGGTGTCGGGCCGCCTGAGTGAAGTCCTCCTCTGTGAAACCAAGGAGTCATATTCATTGTAACGTCGGTCGGATTGAGCGGAAAATGCATAATAACATCGTGTGCCGACAAAACCTCGTTTACGTTATTGAGCGGAACACCCTTTGGTGTTCCTGTTGTGCCTGAGGTCTGAAGTCTTACAACTTCATCGTAAAAATAGGGATTGAAGTCAATCGGAGGATTTTCCTCCGACGCACTTTTTACATAGTCTTCATACAATATGTGACCCTCGGGAAGATTAAATTCCTTTGAAGTGATGTTGACTGCAATCACAACTTCAGGCTTATGCTTACAAAGCGAGAGTGCATCGACAGCAGTCTGAACAATCTCAGCGTCATAAACATATACTTTTGGCTTGTTGTGGTTAATGATTTCAGCAGTTTCACCGGGAGAAAGATTAAAGTTTACAGGATTGAAAATTGCTCCGATTTTCTGAGAAGCAATGTAACCGAACAAAAACTGCGGAGAATTGAAAAGCTGAACAAATACCACGTCACTCTTTACAACTCCGCTTGCTTTCATAGCATTTGCAAATCTGTTTGAGTCGCTGTTTAATTCGGTATAAGTCCATGTTTTGCCTGACAGCGGGTCGAAAGCCGCACTCTTGTAGCCAAAACGCCTTACGTTTCTCATAAAACCGTTAAGCCAGGTAAACTCACTTTCAAAGGTCTTTTTAAACATTTCACAATCGTATGTCAGTTTCATAAATTCAACCTGCTTTCAAAATAATTTACATAACAAACGAAATATTATATCAATACTTGCCCACAATAATACTTGAATTCTGTCCGCCAAAGCCGAATGCGTTTGACATTGCGTACTTTATGTCAGCCTTTTTAGCAGTATTTGCAACAAAGTCAATGCCTGCACACTCAGGGTCAACCTCGCTGAGATTGATTGTCGGAGGCAGAACGCCTGTTTCAATTGCCTTTACGCAGGTGATTGTTTCGGTAATTCCGCCTGCGCCCATCATATGACCTGTTGCACCCTTTGTAGAGCTTACGTAAGGCAGATTTTCCTTGAACACCTTTTTAATTGCAGAGGTTTCAACGGAGTCGCCCTTATTTGTGGCAGTTCCATGTGCATTAATATAACCAATTTCTTCTGCTTTTATTCCTGCCTCTTCAATTGCCTGCTGCATACAAGCAATTGCGCCCCTGCCTTCGGGATGAGGAGCAGTAACGTGATAAGCGTCGCCCGTGTTGCCGCAGCCCTTGATTACACCGAGAATCTTTGCGCCTCTTGAAAGTGCGTGTTCCTCGGTTTCAAGAATCAGCGCACCGCCGCCCTCGCCGATTACAAAACCGTCACGTGTAACATCAAACGGTCTGCTTGCGCTTGAAGGAGAGTCGTTTCTTCTTGACAAAGCCTTTGCATTTGCAAGTGAGTAGATTACGAGAGGACAAAGCACCGACTCTGCACCGATTGCAAGCATTACGTCTGCCTTGCCTGCGTTGATGCACATACAAGCGGTATTGATTGCGTCACCGCCCGACGAACAAGCTGTGCTTACCGTAAAGCTCGGTCCCTGAATATTGTAGTCGATTGCGATATTTGCAGCTGCGATATTTCCGAGAATTTTCGGGATAAATCTGGGGCCAACCTTTTTGTGAGAAGCACCTGACAATGCATCCTGAGTGAATGCAATAGTTGCAATACCGCTCATAGCCGTTCCCATTACAATACCCGTTCTCTGCGGCTCAATTTCAAGCTTGCTCTGCTTTAAAGCCTCCTCGGCAGCAATATAAGCATACTGCATAAAGGGGTCTGTTTTTCTGATAAGGTCTTTCGGAAGATAATCAGAGGGATTAAAATTCTTTACCTCGCCTGCTATCTGTACTGCAAGCTCGCTTGGGTCAAAGGTTCTGATTGTGTCAATTCCCGAAACGCCGTCTGTAATATTCTTCCAGTAATTGTCAACGCCTATACCTACCGGAGTTACAGCCCCCATTCCGGTGATTACGATTTTTTTCATAACAATACTCCTCACGCACATTTTTAAAATAGTTATTTACAATTTGCATACTATTATGCTATACTTGAATTATAGCAGAACATAAGTAATAATTCAACAGTTTGTATAATGCAAAAACAACAACTATTAGGGAAATATTTCCAATTTTTGCATAACGCTATTTAAAATTTGAAAGGTGAGAATAAAAAAGTGGATATTAATCAGCTAAATTGTTTTATTTCCGTAGCGCAGACATTAAACTTTTCGGAAGCCGCTCGCCGCAACTACGTTTCACAATCAACTGTAAGTCGATATGTAAGCGACCTTGAAAAAGAATTCGGAGTTCAGCTTTTTACACGCTCGCACAGGGACGTTATTATCACTAACGAGGGCAAAACTCTGCTGCCCTATGCAATTGAAATTGTCGATACGCTCAAAAAGGCAAAGACGGTTATCAAGCAGATGCACGACGGAGGTCAGGGTAAAATCACGCTCGGTTGCGACATGACTTCCTTTTGCTTTCCGTCGAAATGCATTGCGGATTTCAATGAAAAGTATCCTAACATTACAATTGAAGTAAGGCCGCTTGACTGCGACGACAAAAGTCAGGCGATTACGGGAAGTGATTTTGACTTCTGCTTTATGCCGCGTGATATGGTTCCCGAAAACTCGGGAATTGAAACGCTTGTTACCCACAATGAAACGCTTTCGATTGTTACGGCGAAAAACTATAAATTCAAGGGCAGAAAATCAGTCAGCCTCAGTGAGCTTGCAGAGGAAAATCTGCTGTTGCTGTCCGAATCGGCTTCACCTATCGTTTATATGGAAATTATGGATTTATTCCGCACCTTTCACATTTCTCCGAATGTCGAAAACACATTTGACGATCTTGTTTCAATGTATGTTTCGGTTTCGTCGGGACTCGGTATTTCAATTATCCCGCAGTCGCTTGCAACGTTCACCTCAAGCGGCTATACCAACGTCTTTCCTGTTGAAGATGCAGACACAAGCATTGCCTATGTTATGGCTTGGGGCAAGAATATTTCAAACCCTGCCGCAAAGCTTTTTGTTGAAGCTGTTAAGAAATATGCAAAAGGCGACGACAACGTATACGGATTGTGATTTTAATATATTGTCATATTTTTATACTATTCGACAAATAGTGCATTTTTCACAAAAATTTCACATATAAATCTGCATAAAAGGTATTTACTTTATCAAAAAGCAGTGATATAATTAATTCGGTTAAGAAAAGTTGACCAATTTTCTTATATTGGAGGAGATTATAATGTACAGATTCACTTTACCCCGTGACCTCTATCACGGTGAAGATGCACTCTCAAGTCTTAAAAATTTAGAGGGTAAAAAGGCAATTGTTGTTGTTGGCGGCGGTTCAATGAAACGCTTTGGTTTTCTTGATAAAGCTGTTGAATACTTAAAAGAAGCAGGTATGGAGGTTCAGCTTTTTGAAGGCGTTGAGCCGGACCCCTCAGTTGAAACAGTAATGAAGGGTGCTGCTGCTATGCAGGAATTCCAGCCTGACTGGATTGTTGCAATGGGCGGCGGTTCACCGATTGACGCTGCAAAGGCTATGTGGGCATTCTATGAATATCCCGAAACAACCTTTGAGGATTTGATTACACCGTTCAACTTCCCCAAGCTCAGAACAAAGGCTAAATTCTGTGCTATCCCGTCAACCTCGGGTACTGCTACAGAGGTTACGGCTTTCTCGGTAATTACTGACTATTCAAAGGGTATCAAATATCCGCTTGCTGACTTCAACATCACTCCCGATGTTGCTATCGTTGACCCTGCACTTGCAGAAACTATGCCCAAAAAGCTTACTGCTCACACAGGTATGGACGCTATGACTCACGCAATTGAGGCATTTGTTTCCACACTTAACTGTGAATATACTGACGCTCTTGCACTCCACGCTATCAAGATGATTCACGACAACCTCAAGAAGTCGTACGACGGAGATATGGCTTGCCGTAGCAAGATGCACGACGCACAGTGCCTTGCAGGTATGGCATTCTCAAATGCTCTGCTTGGTATTGTTCACTCAATGGCTCATAAGACAGGCGCTGCTTTCTCGGGCGGTCATATCATTCACGGCTGTGCTAACGCTATGTATCTTCCCAAGGTTATCAAGTTCAACTCAAAGGACGCTACAGCAGCAGAGCGTTATGCACGCATTGCTAAATTCATCGACCTTAAGGGTGACACAACAGAGGAGCTTGTTGACGCACTTATCGCTGAGCTTCGCAGTATGAACGACCAGCTTGACATTCCGCAGGCTATCAAGAACTACGGTCAGGGCGGTGTTAAAGCTGACGAAAGCATTATTGACGAGAAAGAGTTTATGGATAAGCTTCCCGAAACTGCTAAGAACGCTATCGGCGACGCTTGCACAGGCTCTAACCCCCGTCAGCCAAGTCAGGAAGAAATGGAAAAGCTCCTTAAGGCTTGCTACTACGATTTAGAAATTGATTTCTGATTTTTGATTTTTGTAATTTTTCATTTTGTCATCTTTTCTTTAAATTTTCAAAAAAGCTGTCCTTTTCAGGGCAGCTTTTTGTATGAATGATAATTCTTCTCGAATCAATTGAAAAAGGACGCCGTTTGACGCCCTTTAATTTAATTCTATATTAGAATTTTATTCTTGATATACGGTATAACCTCGTCCTGTTCAACTCCGATTACGGTTGAGATTTCCTCTTTAATTATCTTTTCTGCTTCACGAAGGAACATTTCATCGGAAATGTGGAGCTTTCTTCCCTTGCTGTTCTGAGTTCTTCTGTGCAGCCAGATTGATTTGAGCAAAACAAGAATCTCACCTATATTACCAAATGAAATTGTATTTCTGAATTCTTCTTTTCTTACAACCTCGTTGCTGTTCCACTCAACTTCCTTTGATGACACGTCGTCTAAAACTTCGTCAAGTTGAGGCTGAGTCATAAGTTTTTTCATTTTTCTTACGAGATTTTCGTTATTTACGGGTACAAACAGTGTTGCCTCACCGTTGGAAATCGGCTTTAAAACGTAGTAGCGCATAACTGTTTTGCCGAAAACCTTTTCTGTGATATCGGTTATTTCACAAACGCCGTTTACGCTGTAAAGCACCTTTTCCCCTTTTATAAATTTATCCATGACTTACCCCCTGCGAAACTAAAAAGCGGCTTGTCAACAGGACTTACGTCTGAAAACAAACCGCACGTTGATTTATTTTATTTACATTATACCACAACTTGTCAGGATTTGTCATAGGCAATTTATCCAAAATTTCAGCCTGTTTAGCTTGTGCAAACAGCTTAAACATCGGCAATAAGCTCAACAGGACAGTGGTCTGAGCCGAAAATTTCGGTGTGAATGTCGGCACTTTTAAGCTTATCATCAAGCGATGATGAAGTGATAAAATAATCAATACGCCAGCCTGCGTTCTTTTCTCTTGCCTTAAATCGGTACGACCACCACGAATAAACGCCCTGTTTATCGGGATTGAAGAAGCGGTATGTATCGGTAAAGCCGCTTTCGAGGAGAGCGGTCATTTTTTCTCTTTCTTCGTCCGTAAAGCCTGCATTTTTGCGATTTGTCTTTGGATTTTTCAAATCGATTTCCTTGTGAGCCACATTCAAATCTCCGCACATTATCACAGGCTTTTTGCTGTTAAGTTCCAGCAGATATGCTCTGAAAGCGTCCTCCCACTCCATTCTGTAATCAAGCCTTTTAAGCTCATTCTGCGAATTCGGAGTGTAGCAGGTTACGAAGTAGAAATTATCAAATTCTGCCGTAATTACTCTGCCCTCTTTATCGTGCTGTTCAATTCCTATTCCGTAAGTAACCGACAAAGGTTCCTGCTTTGTAAACAGTGCAGTACCCGAATAACCCTTCTTCTCAGCATAGTTCCAGTACTGATAGTACCCGTCAAGGTCAATGTCAATCTGGCCCTGCTGAAGCTTGGTTTCCTGAATACAGAAAATATCAGCGTCAATCTCTTTAAAAAAGTCAAGAAAGCCCTTTGTTACGCAGGCACGAAGTCCGTTAACGTTCCATGATATAAATTTTTTCATATTATCACCCGATTTTAATTTTGTTTATATGTATAGTATAATGCATTTTGAGCTTTTTGTACAGGCAAATTTCAGGCTAAATCGGAATATTATTTAACATAATATTTCGGTGGTGATAATTTGTTTGAAATACTCAGCTTTCTCGGACAATACATTTGCTTTTTCATTCTTCACGTCTGCGGCGGAGGGTCGTTTCCGAAACCGCTTTCGGAAAAGCAGGAAAAAATCTATCTTGAACGATGTGCAAACGGCGACAAAGAAGCAAGAAACAAGCTTGTTGAGCACAACCTTAGACTTGTTGCGCACATTATAAAAAAATACTACGGAGCGCATAGCGAACAGGACGACCTTGTTTCAATCGGAACAATAGGACTTATCAAGGCTGTTGACACATATGATATGAACAAAAATATACGTCTTAGCTCATACGCAAGCAGGTGCATTGAGAACGAAATCCTGATGCATTTTCGCAACGCCAAAAAGAGTGCACAGGATATTTCGCTGAATGAAACGATTGACACCGACAAGGACGGAAATCCGCTTACGCTTCTCGACATTATGGCGGTAGACGACAATATAATTGACACACTCGATCTAAAATTCAACAGCAGAAAGCTTGGACAATATATCAACGAGGAACTTGACGAGCGTGAGAAAAAAATAATAATTCTTCGATACGGACTGGACGGAAATGAGCCGATGACGCAGAAAAATGTTGCAAAGCTCCTTAATATTTCAAGGTCGTATGTGAGCAGGATTGAAACACGTGCGCTGAAAATTCTGAAAAAGCGTTTTAACAGCAGTTCTAATTTGTGATTTCATATCATATTGACGGGCGACCACTCAGGGTCGCCCCTACTACAGTGTTAATTCTAAAAATACACATATCATATGAACAATTGTAGGGAACGACCCCTGTGTCGTTCCTATATAAGTTAGCTGAATGTCAGTTAGGAACGACACAGGGGTCGTTCCCTACGAAAATAGAGGACAGCAATATTTTTTACAAATGCATACATTTAGTTTTAACAGAGTACTACGCTTATTTATTTAATTTTATTCAAAGTAATCGTATTTTTATTGTATGAAAGATCAAGCGTATCACCCTTTGGCGTGTAACCGAATGTATAATTCTGCGCTACCTCCGGCATAAAAATTACAAAAGAATTTTCATCTGCTATGTAACTTCCCTTTATTTCCGTACTTTTGCCTGAATTACTAATTTTAAACACTGCACTGTCTTCGCTAAATTCGAGGTTTACTTCTGCTCCTCCCTCAAGCTTTGCTTCCCATTTTGACGAAACAAGCTCATTTACGTAGCCTGAGGTATCGGTTGTGCAAGAAGAAAAAACAAAACATATGGAAATTAATATAACTGCGACTATTTTTTTCAAAATTCTCACCCGAATCGGAATATACTTGTTGTTGAAATTGCTTTCAAAGTAAATATATTAAAATTTAAAATTCTTTATTACCCCTTTACAGTTTTGTTATAATTCTTGAATAGCATAATAACATCTGCTATAGTAATAATGGATTAATTTGGATTTTCGAAACGGAGTGAAGTATTTTGCAGCGTGAAATCAAAGAAAATTGTGCTGTTTTTGAGGAAAACGGAGAGGTTTTTAACGCAGGCTGGGCAAGACAATCTGTTTTTGAATACAACAGCAATATGAGCAAAACCTCAGGAAAGCACGGTGAGAGCGACTGCTACTTTATCAACAACGGCGAGGTTTCGCTCTATCTCTCGGTTGAGAACTACGGAATGGAGTTCGCTATAAAAATTGCCGTTGCCGACCTTAAAAGAGGCGGAGTTATCAGCGACTGCGTTATCAAGAAATTTGTTCTGTTTAAAAATGAACTTCCCGAATCAGGCAACAAGGGTGAGCTGCTCTATACCGACAAGCGTATTCAGCTTCAGCTTACAAACACTACCGACGGAAGATTTCTTAAATGTGATTTTATTGACTTCGGCGGACTCAAAAACCTTTACTTCAACATCACTCTTAAAAAGGTTAACGGCGAAAGCCTTAACGAATTAGCACCGTTTGAGCGTGACAGAAAATATTTTTATCTCAAAAGATTTGTACCTAAGTTTATTGCAAGCGGAGTTATCAGAGTAGGAGGACTTGAATATTCTTTAAATGAAAATAACACAAGAGCTTACTTTGACTGGACACGATTTTTTAAGCCGAGAAAACACGATTACCAAAGATTAGGTGCAGACTGCATAATCGACGGCAAACGTTTTTCACTCTGCCTTGCAAGCAGAGTCGGTGACAACCGTTACGGCAACGAAAACTGCTTTTTCATCGGCGGAAAGCTTGAAAAGCTGTCGCAGATTAACGTTAAGGGCACAAATGGCAGGCTTGACAGACCATGGTTCTTTACAGCCGGAATTTCGGCTGTAGATATCACGTTTAAGCCTTTTACGGTTAAGGGTGAGCCAATGGCTGCCGTTATGGACAAAACAACGGTTGTTTTCGGCAGGCTTTACGGGCAGATAAAACGTGTTGACTATGACAAGCCGCTTGTTCTTGACAACGCACAGGCGCATATGATTTTTACTGAATTCTAACAAATACCATATACATAAAAGGACTGTTTCACTTCAAAATGAAACAGTCCTTTTATTTTATTAATGTTTGAATCAATCCGTAAGCCTTGCCATCATCGCAAATGCTGTAATAAAGCTGATTAAGAGGTAGAAAAGCAGAGCAAACAACGAGCCGTAAGAAATAAAATTGACAGACACGATTGTAAGAATTGAAAATACGCCGAGCAAACAGCATATAATTGAAACGATATTCTTAAGGTTTCTTTCCTTATCAAGTGCGCAGAAGAAAAATCCGACTATCGGTATAACAAGAAAGACGAAAAATAACGGCAGTACCGAATTGAATGCTTCACCCTGCGCTCCTTCGGGGAATTGTCCTCCGAGATAACCGAGCATATCAAATACAGTGGCATAAAATCCGAGCTTAGTTGAATCAGGGTTAGGAATCTGTACAAAAGTAAATGTGCAGAAAAGAATCTCTGCAAGGAAAAGAACGCACTGGGTTATTCTTAATCTTTTTCTTGTTTTGTTTTCAGGCTTTTTTAACATATTTATCCTCCGAAATTTTATATAAAATACGTAATAATATTATTATATC
>DXYG01000087.1 GCA_019415925.1 Clostridiales bacterium | reverse complement strand
ACATGACAGTGTTTTTCGAGATACTGTGGCAAGTAAAATTGTGAATATCTAAATTAAAATAATTGTATGGGTTAATTCCAGTTTTACAGAGACTCAAATTTCAGTTTGTCGGATTTACTCTAAAATTAGCAAAGACCGCTTACATCGTGTAGGCGGTCTCTTTTCATATTCAGATATATATGATTTTGAGCTTTCTTTTCTTGGCTGAAAGCACCTTGCAGAGAACATCGTCAACGCCGTCGGTGTATCTTCCTTGTGCTATCAGGCTGTTCTTCAAACGGATAAGTGATTGTATCACTCTGCTGTATTCGTCATCATTTAGATAGATATGGAACTTTTCTCCTCTCATAGTTTTTCCTCCATTCATTGAATTTTTCTCTGATTACCGAAACATCTGCTTCGACATCAGAATAAATAAAGATATGTACGCTTTTGAAAACTGCTTTTACTCTGTCAGCATATTCCGCTTCCGTATCGGTTGTCTTAAAAGGGAGTTTTACGAGTTTTATATTTCGCTGCTTACATAAGTGGCTTTTGAGAACCTCCATCTGTTCTGAGCCGCTCGTAAATTCTATCGCCAGCTTTTCTGACGGAATGTAGGTTTCAAGTGGTATTCCTAATAGTTTATCCGAACCGAGCTGCACCTTTAGTCCTTTTTGCTTTGCGTAATAGGCAACAGCCAAGCCGGGGAATACGGAGCGATATTCGCTTTCGCATACGGTGCATTTTTCTCCGATAATTGTTCTGTCGCTGATTTTTGCTTTCCAAGAGTGTCCAAGTGAACATTTCCACCACACACTTTTCATTGACTTTCTTGACACTTGTGTCGGGAGCAGAGAGTTTTTTTCGTAATCCCATTCAGCAAGCAGTTTCCTGTCCGTTGTGGCTAAATCATTGTATCCTGCAAGAACCGCCCTGTCCGCACAAACCGGGCATACTGTTCCTTTTACACGAGCATTGATAACGGACTTCCACTCATTGCCACAGGTCTTACACTTCCACCAAACATTGTGTCTTGATTTTGCGTTTACCTCATCAGGCATTAGGGGATAATTTCTTTCTGACCACTCAGCCGCAAGGTCAGGGTGCGTAGTCGCCAAGTCATTAAATCCTTTGAGCAATGTATATCCGCTACAATACGGACATCTGCTCCCACCGGAACGGGTTGAAATAAGAGTGTACCACTCGTTTCCGCAATCTTTGCATTTCCACCAAGCCTTACTGTTTGCAAAGGCTGTTACCATTGTAGGCAGCAACGGAAGATTTCTGTCAGACCATTCAGCAGCAATATCGGGATACTGTGAAGCAAGGTCATTGAATCCGGCAAGGACTTTATTATGTGAGCAGTATGGACAGCCTGTGCCGTTTACCGTTCTGCTTTTAACGCTTGCTTCCCATTCGTGTCCGTGTTTACATTTCCAAATAATCTTCTTATGAGAAGCGACAGATACCTCGGTAGGCTTTAATTTGTTCTTTTTAGACCACTCCTGAGCCAACAGGGGCTTCAATGTGGCTAAATCATTGATACCCTCTATTACTCTCGCTCCTGAGCATATCGGGCATTTCTCTCCATTGGAACGAGCTTTTACGCTTGTTTCCCACTCGTGACCGCAAGCACCTTTCCACCACACTCTTTTATTTGAACCGAAGGTTATCTTATCCGGCGTTAGCGGTAAGTTCTTCTCTGACCATTCAGGAATAAGCTCCGGATGAACGCTTGCTAAACTGCCCGTCATAGTACAACCACCCCTTCCTTTGTGATTATCCCAATTATATTGAGAAAATCGGGATTGGTGTAGTTTGCGAATAATAAGAAAGACCTTGGGAGAAAATATCTCTCAAGGTCAATAAGTGATTCCTCAGTTAGAATTTTATCTTTCCTGTCGGGCAATAAGAGTGGTTACACTATAATAAATCATCACTAAACCCGCACTTAAAATTGCCCCGCCAATAATATCAGTAATCCAATGAACACCGGATATCAACCTGCCAATTACCATAAAAGCAGTAAATGCAATTAAAGCAAAGGCAAATGCTCTTTTCATTTTTGTATTTCTAATTCTACTGTTTAGCTGCATAACAGCTGTCGGCATAACACACATAACAAGCAAGGTTGTCGATGATGGATACGAAGCTTCAAGAAAACCGTTAATCAATACCGGGCGGTAATTGACAACATAAAATTCAAAAAACAAATATGCCGCCATTACAACAATATAGAATGCTCCCAACACCAAAATACTGGAATCGACCTTGAATAAGCTTTTTCTTTTAATAAGCTGTATAAGTCCAAGCAACGCAAATCCCAAAATAAAGCAAAGCGGTATCAGTCCTAACCAGTCCGTAACGGTATATATTGCCATATGCACACCTGTCAGGCTGTGGATAAAGCCGTTCAAGGTTGCAAATCCAACAGAAGAGTTTTGTGGCCCGATGGGCTGAACATCAATAAGGCTTATTGCCACTGTCCACAAAATAAATAACACTACCATTGCTATTCCTGAAAGCAATACTTTTTGACTTTTTTCTTTTTTCATTTTTATCAATCCTTTGCCATAATTATTTGGCTTTCGCCTGTTTACAATATAGGTGGAATGAATAAAAATGAAAAGAATTTCACCGTCACATTGGCGACACGCTTCGTATCATCGCCATTTTATCAGCATCAGAGACTTTATCGCCAAGAAAACAAAAGTGAAAAAGGCTGCATAAGGTTGAAGTGTTATCATAAATTCTATTGTAGCAACTGTGCTTAACACAATGGATATTTGATGTTTGTGTTTCAACCAAAACACTGCTTCATAATTTTGTAGAGCGAGAAGCAAAACACCTGTAAGTACAATTCCAAATACAATAATTAAATACGGTATTTTGATATACTGCGGGGTACCTGTCAGCGAAAGTAAAGATACCTCTTTTATAATCTCATCACCCTTTTGTCCAAAGAAAGGCAGAAACAGAAACATAATCAAACTGCAATCGAGTAAACCAAACACTAAGTCTCTTGTATGTTTTTCCTTTTGCTTATTATCCTCGTCAGCAATTTTAAGTATTTCTTCACCGGACAATAACTCATCTATTGACACTGAAAAAAACTTTGAAATTGCTTTTAATGACTCGATATTGGGAACTCCTCTGCCGGATTCCCACTTAGAAATTGCAGTGCGAGACACAAATAACGCTTCCGCAAGTTCTTCCTGCGTGAGTCCTTTTTCTTTCCTCAACTCTTGTAATTTTTCACTTAATTCCATAATAAACATTCCTTTTGCACTCAGATACGAATGTATCCTTTATTAGAAATGGGCAATCCCACTATGGGACTGCCCATTCATTCCGTAAATTATGCGATTTTTTAGTCTCTGCACCGTTTTTAGCACCGATTGGTGTAAATTTGGTGTAAAGAGGTAAATTTATTCGGTTTGGAAAGTCCCGAAACCCGCATAAATACTGGGGTTTTCTTACTTGTCGTTCGGTAAGGACTTCATTGTCGGGAAGAGGAGAACGTCACGGATTGCGGCGGAGTCGGTAAGCAGCATTGTCATTCTGTCGATACCGAAGCCTATGCCGCCTGTCGGGGGCATACCGATTTCGAGTGCATTGAGGAAGTCCTCGTCGGTTGTGTTTGCTTCCTCGTCACCCTGCGCGAGCTGTTCCTCCTGAGCCTTGAAACGCTCTCTCTGGTCAATCGGGTCGTTAAGCTCTGAATAAGCGTTTGCCATTTCCCAGCCGTTCATAAAGAACTCAAAACGCTCTACGTACTCCGGGTTGTCAGGCTTTTTCTTTGTGAGCGGTGAAATTTCAATCGGGTGGTCCATAACAAATGTAGGCTGAACCATATGCTCCTCGGCAAATTCCTCGAAGAACAGATTGAGAATGTCGCCCTTCTTGTGTCTGTCCTCAAATTCAACACCCTTTTCCTTTGCAACAGCCTTTGCCTCTTCGTCAGAGTGGATTTCGTTGAAGTCAACGCCCGAATACTTCTTGACTGCGTCAAGCATTGTAATTCTCTCAAAGGGCTTGCCTAAGTCCATTTCAACGCCGTTATATGAGATTTTTGTTGTGCCGAGAACCTCCTGCGCAACGTGACGATAAAGATTTTCGGTCAAGTCCATCATACCGTTATAGTCGGTATAAGCCTGATAAAGCTCCATAAGCGTAAATTCGGGATTGTGTCTTGTGTCAACACCCTCGTTGCGGAATACTCTGCCGATTTCGTAAACCTTTTCAAGTCCGCCTACGATAAGACGCTTTAAGTAAAGCTCAAGAGAAATACGGAGCTTTAAGTCCTCGTCAAGCGCATTGAAGTGAGTTTCAAAAGGACGAGCCGATGCACCACCTGCATTTGAAACGAGCATTGGAGTTTCAACCTCCATAAAGCCCTGTGAATCGAGGTATCTGCGGATACTGCTGATGATTTTTGAACGCTTTACAAAAGTATCCTTAACCTCTGGATTCATTATAAGGTCAACGTAACGCTGACGGTAACGTAGGTCGGTGTTTGTAAGTCCGTGATACTTTTCGGGGAGCGGCTTGAGTGACTTTGAAAGAAGTCTTACCTCTTTTGCGTGAACGGAAATCTCGCCCATCTGAGTTTTGAAAACAAAGCCCTTTACCTCGACAATGTCGCCGATATCCCACTTTTTGAGGAATCCGTATTCTTCTTCGCCCAAATCGTCAAATTTAGCAAAAATCTGAATTTTGCCGCTGCGGTCGTGCAAGTCCATAAACGAAACCTTGCCCTTGCCGCGCTTTGAAAGCAGTCTGCCTGCAACGCAGACATCTTTGTTTTCGTATTCTTCAAAATTATTCTTTATTGTTTCGGTAAGTGTGTCACGGTCGCTTGTTGTAATTACAAACGGGTCCCTGCCTGCCTCTCTGAGTGCGTCAAGCTTTTCATACCTTACCTTGATTACATCGCTTGTATTAGCCTGCTGGGGCTTCTGACTCATATTAACATTCCCTTCACTTTTGCAAATCAAACGGAAATAAACCTTACGGCATATTTCCGCTAATTTAATTCTTATTTAGAAATTTCAACAATCTTGATAGCCTGAACGCCGCCGGGAGTTTCAACCTCGACAACGTCGCCTACGCTCTTATCCATTAGTGCTCTGCCGATTGGTGATTCGTCAGAGATTTTGCCTTCTCTGGGGTTGGTTTCGTTTGAACCTGAACCGACAATCTTATACTTATACTGTTTACCGGTTTTTATCATCTCGATTGTAACAACAGACGTGAGGTGAACGTGCTCGTTTGATGTATTGGACTCATCAATAATTACGGCAGTTTTAAGAATAGCCTCGATAGTTGCGATTCTTGCCTCCATAATTGCCTGTTCGTTTTTGGCATCATCATATTCGCTGTTCTCGGACAAGTCGCCGTATGAACGAGCTACTTTGATTTTTTCTGCAATTTCCTTACGTTTTACGTTTTGTAACTCCGCAAGCTCCTCTTCAAGATTTTTAAGACCTTCCGCAGTAAGCATTGTTGGTTTAGCTGCCATTTTATTTCGTCCTTTCGTATTAGGAATTAATGTGCATAAAAAACTGCATATAGATTTATTATATGCGTTTTACCGCCGCTTGTCAAGCAAAACGGTTAAGATATGCACAAAGTGATTTTACTGTTTGCGAGGAGGAGTAATTTCGACAAAGCAAAGGCACAATCGAGCCAAGCTCATACTGCGAAGCGAGCGTGTAGAGTGACGAGCAAAAGTATTCCTCGTCAAAATCCTTTGGCTTTAAGAGGTCGAAGCCGTTTGGCATTCTTAGGTGATATTTGTAATAAACCAAGCCGCTTGACGGAACTTTCGGACAGCCTGTTGTCAGCACAAGCGTTTCCTGCTTAAGCGGCAGTTTTTCTTCAATTACGCAAGGCGCAATTACAAATAGGCGGTCGCACAATTCGGAAATATTTTTCGTGACAACTGCCGACGCCCCAAGTTCATCCATTGCCCTTTCAAGCTCGTACTGATATGAATTGAAATCGTTTGTCACAACCTTGACGTCGGAGCAACGCTTGAGAACGTGAAACAAAATATCGTGTGAGTCACCGTCGGGGTCATAAATTCCTACTTTGAGCGTTTCGGGACGAACGCACCCTTCAATTGCACTCATAGCCATATTTGTGCAGAGCCGCTTTGAAAATGCGTTTGAAAAAAAGCGTCTGTAGCCGCTGTTTTCGGGAAATTTCAGAGTAGAAGAACATACCAAATGATTGCGCTGTGCACCGATTATGCAGTCGATTTTGTCGAGCCTGATTTTCCCGCTGTAGCTTGTATATGTAAGTTGCTTTACGCTTACGCCTCTCGCCTTTTTTATTTCAACCTCAACCTTGTCTTTTTTTATAAGATAAAAAAGCTTTTTAATTCCCTTTGGTTTTTCGGGACGGTTTATAGAAAGTGTTGTAATCAAAAAAATACCCCCGCATAAATACTTAATAAAAGTATATGCGAGGGTGAGGTTTTTAATTAACGCATATGAAATTAAAATTCAGTCATCGGGTTGTACTTAACACCGTTATAACGGCACTCAAAATGGAGGTGAGGTCCTGTTGAGTTACCTGTTGAACCGGCATAGCCTATTGTCTGACCCTTTGAAACATACTGACCGTAGCTTGCAACAGCGTTTGTAAGGTGACCGTAAATAGTAATCTTGCCGTTGCCGTGGTCGATAAACACATAGTTACCGAAACCGCCGCCGCAGCCGCAGCTTCCGTTTTTGCCCCAGTTGTGTGGGCAACTGTTGTTCACTGCAATTACTGTACCGCTGTCAGCCGCTACAATCGTAGTGCCCATAGGTGTTCCGATATCTACACCGCCGTGGCTGTAACCTCTGTCCTCTCCATAAGGAGAAGTAATAACATAGCAGCCGGGTGCAGGCCATGTAAAGCCTGAACCTGACGGAACATCAATATCCGGAGTATTGGGCTGTACGGGAACAGAGGGACTGCCGCCGTTGTCGGCAGGACTGTTATTTGAACCATTGTTATTGCCTGAGTTAGAATTGTTATTGTTCTGCTGTGCAGCTTGCTCCTGCTGTTTTCTGTAATATTCTCTTATCTGATTTTCAATAGCTTCGCTTTCATCAGCTGCATTTTCAAGAGCTGTTTTTGCGTTCTGATTAGAAGAATAGAGGTTACGTAGAGTTTCCTCGTTTTCTTCAAGAAGCTTGTTAAGCTCTGCCTGGTCATCTTCAAGAGAAGCCTCCTGCTCTTCAAGCTCTGTCTTATCCTCTTCAAGAGCAGTTTTCTGCTCAGTAATCTTTTCAAGCTTTACGTTGATATCGTCAATAAGCTCTTTATCATAATTTGAAAGAGTCTTAATAAGTGATACCTTATCGATAAAATCTGAAAAGTCCTTTGCACCGAAGATAATCTCAATATCGCTTGCGTTGCCTGCCATATAGATTGTTCTTAAACGCTCGCAGAGTGTATCAAGCTGACCGTCGATATCCTCGTTAGCCTGGTCAATATCCTTCTGCTTTGCCTCGATGCTGTCATTGAGGTCGCTGATTGATTCTCTTGTAAGTGCAATTTTGTCGTCAAGAACTTCAATTTTGCTTACAAGAGCCTCGTTGTACTTTTCTTTTTCATCAATATCAGACTGAGTTTTATCAAGAATATCCTGATATTCATCATTTTTCTGTTCAAGCTCCTGAAGCTGCTGCTGCAAGGAATCAATACTTTCTGCACCCACTGATGTGGCTGAAAGTGCTGCGGGCATTGAAATAATGCAGACGCTTAAAAGAGCGCACAGGATCCTTTTTAATCTGTTCATTACTTTTCTCCTTTCACGGATTACCAGCCGAGAATTTCATTACCTTCTTTTTTGAGATACTTGCGAATTGAAATAAAGCTTCCGAAGAAACCTATTACCACACCTGCCACTGTAAACGCAACGGCAACGTAGATAATCACATTAGCCAGAGGAATATATGTAAACGGAATCATACTTGTGATTGCGCCCATAACAGCCTCATATAAAAGTGCTATACCTCCCGTTGAAACAGCTGCGGAAATCAAGCCGATTACCATACCCTCAACGAGGAACGGCATACGAACAAACGAGTTCGTTGCACCGACTGACTTCATAATGCTGATTTCAAATCTTCTTGAATACATAGTTGCACGGATTGTATTTGCAATGATGAAAATTGAGATAATCATAAGTGCGGCAACAACGCCAATGCAGATTACGTTTACAAGACTGCTGATGTCGGTAAGCTTTTTAGCAAGCTCTCTGTGGTCGTTGATACTGTCAACGCCGTCAATTTTCAATATCTGGGCAACGGTGTCGTCATAGAGCGACAAATCGTCCATTACCACAATAAAGGAATCGGGCAGAGGATTTCGGTCCTCAATTTTGTTGAAAAGCTCCTCGCCAAGTTCTTCCTTATACTGTTTAAAAGCCTCTTCTTTTGAGTAAAAGGTAGCCGAGGCAACATTGCTTATCTTTTCAATATCTTTTCCTATGTAAACAGCCTCAAGCTGTGATACGTCTGATTTAATATAAACGGTCGTTTCGTTTGAATCACCGACAGATTCAACGACCTGAGCAACGTTAATTGAAAAAAGTGCCGCCGCACCTGTAAGAACAAGACAGCTTACAAGCACGCAAACAGAAGCGATACTCATTATTCGGTTGCTCCATACGTTTTTCAAGCCTTCCTTTGTCAGATAGCCAAAGCCTTTCATAACATTATCCTTTCAAACTGTATTTGTCCGAGCAAATCAGTCGGGCAGAACAACCGCATTATCCGGATACTGCGGAACATCATCATAATCATCGTAGCCGTCGTAATCATCAGAATACTGAACACCGACGCTGTTGTCCTTTGTGTCGCCGATAACTTTTCCGTGGTCAATTGTGATTACCCTGTGGTGGAACTCACGTACAAGCTCGTGCTCGTGGGTTACGACAAGGACAGTAGTGCCCTTTGCGTTGATTTCACTGAGAAGCTCAATAATCTCATGCGACATCTCGGGGTCAACGTTACCGGTGGGTTCATCGGCAATGATGATTTCGGGATTATTTACAAGTGCTCTTGCAAGGCTTACTCGCTGCTGCTCACCGCCCGAAAGCTCGCTGGGCTTGTCCTTCATCTTGTCTTTCAGTCCGACAAGGTCAAGAACATAAGGCACTCTCTTTTTGATAGTTGCGGTACTCTCGCCTACTGCTCGCATAGCAAAGGCTACGTTATCAAAAACATTCATCTTTTCGATAAGTCTGAAATCCTGAAAAACTATGCCCATATGACGGCGAAGATAAGGCACTTGTCTGCGCTTTAGCTTTGAAGTTTTCTTGCCGTTGATTACAATTTCGCCCGAAGTAGGAGTTTCCTCGTGCATAATAAGCTTCAGGAACGTACTCTTACCTGCACCCGAAGAGCCTACAATAAAAACAAATTCGCCCTTATCTATATGTAAAGTTACATCATAAAGCGCATGAGTACCGTTGGGGTACGTTTTAGATACATTTTCAAAATCAATCATAAATTCACCTTATTTGGGTTCCGTGCCAAAACAGCACCGGCTGAATACGATATAACAGCAAGCAAGGGCGTATATAAATTTTATTTAATATACACCCCGACTTGTTAAAACGATTCAATAAAATTATCAATACTTTGTAGGACTTGCGTTAAGATACTTCTTAACCATAAGTGCTACCTTGAATACAATAGCGTCCTCAAATTCACGAAGGTCAAGACCTGTAAGCTTCTTGATTTTTTCAAGTCTGTAAACAAGAGTATTACGGTGAACAAACAGCTTACGTGAGGTTTCGGAAACATTGAGGTTGTTTTCAAAGAAACGCTGGATAGTAAAGAGAGTTTCCTGGTCGAGGCTTTCGATTGAGCCGCGCTTGAAAACTTCCTTAAGGAACATTTCGCACAGAGTTGTAGGAAGCTGATAGATAAGACGGGCAATACCGAGGTTATCGTAGCTTACGATTGTGCGCTCGGTGTCAAATACCTTTGCAACCTCAAGCGCAGACTGAGCCTCTTTAAATGAGCGCGCAAGGTCCTTGATGCCTGTAACGGTAGTGCCGATACCGACAACGCAGTGAGTGTAGAACTCGCTTGAAAGTGTGTCGGAAATAGAGCTTGCAAGCTTTTCAAGGTCGCGGCTTTCTGTGTCGGGCTTGATTTCTTTTACAAGCGCAATTTCAGCCTCGTTGATATTGATGACAAAATCCTTTGACTTGTCGGGGAAAAGATTCTGAATTATGTCATAAGCCGATACGTCTGTCTTAGAAACGATTTTGATAAGCAGACAAACACGGGAAACCTCGCTGTTAAAATGAAGCTCTCTTGCTTTAAGGTAAATGTCGCCGGGAAGAATGTTGTCGAGAATTACATTTTTAATAAAGTTTGAACGGTCGTATTTTTCGTCATAGTACTGTTTGATGCTTGCAAATGAAACAGAAAGAAGCTGTGCATATTTTTGTGCATATTCGTCCGTACCCTGTACAAAAACAGCATAGTCATACTTTGCATTACTGCCAAACGACTTGTATGTATAGCCGTTAATAACAAAAGGGGCAGTAGAGCTGAGTGTTTCGGAGTTGATGCTTTCGTTCACTTCGCCGATTTTTCCAAGCTCCGAGCATGCAATAACAACAGAAGTTTCATCAATAACGCCGATTGTTCTGTCAATTGCATCTTTCATCTGGTGTACAATACCCTGAAATAATCTGTTAGACATGATATTTACCTCTTTTTCTCCGCAATTTATAATAAATATATTG
>DXYG01000086.1:6098-11002 GCA_019415925.1 Clostridiales bacterium | reverse complement strand
ATAGGAATGACACAGGGGTCATTCCCTACATTATTGTAAAACGCACCGCTAAATTTTGGTTTATATTGTCTGCTCGTCCTCTGCGTGGAAATATCTGTAAACAGCAAGTGCGCTGTCCTTTGTCATTTTCGGTGCGTTTTCAAGCTCTGCTAAATCCGCCTTTGAAATATTGTCAATCGTTCTGAAATATTTTAAAAGCGACTTTGCTCTTACCTCTCCCACTCCGTCAATATTCGTAAGCGAGCTTTTAAACGTGTTTTTGCTCCTGCGTGCATGGTGATAGCCGATTGCAAAGCGGTGAACCTCGTCCTGCATTTTGCTCAAAAACGTAAACAGCGCACGCTTTGAGCTTATTGCAATTTCTCCGCCGTCACCTGTTACGGCACGTGTACGGTGCTTGTCGTCCTTCACCATACCGAAAAGAGGAACGCTTATGTTCATTCTTCCAAGCACCTGCTTTACAGCCGTTACCTGTCCTTTACCACCGTCAAGCAAAATCAAGTCAGGGAGTTTTCCGAATCCCTCGGTTTTGTCCTCAGATTTATAGTATTCATCAAATCTGCGTGAAATAACCTCAGCCATTGACGCATAGTCGTCCTGTCCCTCAAAGCCCTTTATTTTAAATTTTTTGTACGCCGACTTAAGCGGCTTGCCGTTTTTGTAGACTATCATTCCTGCGACGTTTTCCGTTCCTGCGAGGTTTGAAATATCGTAGGATTCAATATATTCGGGCAATTTTTCAAGTCCGAGAGTTTCTTTCAGTTCCTCAAGCACGCCAAATTCACGCACCGTTGCGCCCTTTTTCTGTGCAAGAGCCTCGGCGGCGTTTGAACGGCACATTGAAACAAGCTGTGCCTGCTCGCCCCTTTGCGGAACGGTCACATTGACTTTATTGCCACGCTTTTCACTCAACCACTGTGCAATTGCATCTATGCCGTCAAAATCTCTGTCGAGTGCAATATTTTTCGGAACGTCATTTCTTATAGTGTAGTAGCTTAGCAGAAATTCCTCGTACTCGCTTTCGCTGTCGCCGCTGTCAAAGATGAAGCTTTCACGGTCAAAGAGTCTGCCTCCCTCAAAGCGGAAAACCTGAAAGCAGATTTTTCCGTCATCGGTAAAGCTTGCAATAACGTCCTCGTCGAGCACCTTGTTGGCTACAACCTTCTGCTTTTCGCCCATTTTTTTAACCGCATTTATTTTGTCACGGATTCTTGCGGCACGCTCAAATTCAAGATTTTCTGCCGCTTCCTCCATTTGTGCGGTAAGCTGTTTAATTGAGTTTGACGAGCCGCCCTTTAAAAAGTCAAGCGCCTGAGAAAGATTTTCTTTATAATCCTTGAGCTTTACTCTGCCCGTACAGGGAGCCATACACTGCTTTATGTGGTAGTTAAGACAAGGTCTGCCCTTGCGGAAGTCCTGCGGAAAACGTCTGTTGCAGGTCGGTAGCATAAAAATCTTGTTAGCCTCCTCAACTGCACTTTTTACGTAATAACTGCTTTTGTACGGTCCGATATACTGCGCACCGTCGTCCTTTTTTTGCAGAACATACGTAATTCTTCCCCAGTCGCCCGAACTTACTCTGATATAGCTGTAGCCCTTGTCGTCCTTGAGAAGAATATTGTACTTCGGAGTGTGCTGTTTAATAAGACTGCATTCAAGAATCAGCGCCTCAAATTCGCTGTCGGTGATGATGTATTCAAAATCGTCAACATTGTCAACCATTCTGCGCACCTTTTCGGCGTGATTGTTCTGCGAGCCGAAGTACTGGCTGACACGGTTTTTGAGTGCCTTCGCCTTGCCGATATATATAATTTCTCCGCTTTTATCGTGCATAATATAAACGCCCGGCAAAAGTGGCAGTGCCATCGCCTTTTTGCGCAGTTCCTGCATTTTTGGATTCATAATTTCACCACCAAAACAAAAAGGGCGGATAATTCCGCCCAAAAATATGCTGTGAGTTTACAATTATTCAGTAAAACCTGATTCTACGAGAGCAACAAGACCTTCAACTGCGTCGGTTTCGTCCGAGCCGTCAGCGATAATCTTGATTGTTGTTCCGCCGATAATACCGAGTGAAAGTACGCCAAGAAGACTCTTTGCGTTAACACGACGCTCTTCCTTCTCAACCCAGATTGTAGATTTGTAC
This sequence comes from Clostridiales bacterium, assembly GCA_019415925.1. Classification (GTDB taxonomy): domain Bacteria; phylum Bacillota; class Clostridia; order Oscillospirales; family Acutalibacteraceae; genus Ruminococcoides. Next base: position 8,856 of record DXYG01000086.1, on the reverse strand, counting down.
TCGTTAGCTTTCTGGATAAAGAAAGTTGCCGGGCGAGCGTGTAAGCCGGCTTTGTTCTGAACTAAAACTTCCTTAACATACATTTTGAAAACCCTCTCTGACATATTAAAATTTAAACCGAAAAAACCTTAAAGGCTTGATTTAATACATATTATAAACTTTTTTATTATCAAGGTCAATACGCTAAAATATTTTCGTATTAATATTCACTTGAGGTCAAAAAATCAAATCGTTTCTTGTGCAATTTTACAAGATTTGAGTAAAATTTTCATACATAAATACCGAATATCAGTTATCCTTGAGCAAATCGGGGCGTTTTTGCTTTGTGACTTCAAGGCTTTTTTCCCTGCGCCACTTCTCAATATTTGCGTGATGACCGCTTAAAAGCACCTCGGGAACTATCTGTCCTCTCCACTCTGAGGGCTTTGTGTACTGCGGATATTCCAGCAGTCCGTTGAAGTGGCTTTCCTCTGTAAAGCATTCGTTGTTTGAAAGCACACCGGGAACCATTCTTGCAAGTGCGTCGGCAAACACCATTGCAGGCAGCTCGCCGCCCGTAAGCACATAGTCGCCGATTGAGATTTCCTCGTCAATAAATGTATCTAAAAGCCGCTGGTCAACACCCTCATAGTGACCGCAGAGAATACATATGTTTTCAACGTCTGCAAGCTCTCTTAAACGCTTTTGTGTAAGTGTTTTGCCCTGCGGCGACATATAGACAAAATGCGGTTTTTTGCCTGTCTGCTTGCAGATTTCCTCAAAGCAAAGCGCAATCGGCTCGGCTTTCATAAGCATACCCATTCCGCCGCCGTAGGGAGTGTCGTCAACACGCTTGTGCTTGTCAAATGCATAGTCACGCAGCTGGTGGCAGACAATTTCAATTGCACCGCTTTTCTGCGCCCTGCCGATTATGCTCTCATTTAAAACCGGCTCGAACATCTCGGGGAATAAGGTTATTATGTCAATCCTCATCATCAAATATTCCTTTCATCGGGTGAATGAGCACAAAGCCGCCATCAACGCTGATTTCTTCAACAACCTCGTCAATAACGGGGGCAAGATACTTTTTATTATTGCTGTCGGTAATTTCGTAAACGTCGTTTGCACCTGTACGAAGAACGTCGGTGATTTTGCCGTAAACAGTGCCGTTTTCAGCGTCCTTAACTTCAAGTCCGATTAAGTCCTGAACAAAGTTTACACCATCTTCAAGCGTAATGTCCTGACGATTAATATAAACAACCTTTCCTCTGAATTTTTCTGCGGCTTCTATTGTGTCAATCCCCTTGATTTTTGCAAGAGTTATGTTCTTGTGCGGACGGGATTTTACTTCGATAAAGGTCTGTCCGTTTTCATCAAGATACAGCTTTTTAAAGGCACATAAAAACTCGGGTGAATCGCACCAAGGCTCGATTCTTACTTCTCCCTTTATACCGTGAGTGCTTACGATTTTTCCCGAATCAAGGAATTGCTTTTTCATACTTTTGCTCCATTTCCTGCTTTTATTTCAGCTCCACAATCGTTACGCCGTCCTCGCCCTCTCCGAACACACCGAGGCGGTGGCTTTTGACTGCTTTATTCGACTTTAAATACTGATTGATTTCACGGCGCAGAACACCCGTTCCCTTGCCGTGAATAATCGTGATTTTGCTTACGCCCGACAAAACGGCGTTGTCAATTGCTTTGTCAACAATATTGACTGCGTCAAATGCAGTTTCGCCCCTTACGTCAACTTCGGTTTCGGGGCGAACGTCCATACGGCTGGGCACATTACGTCTGCTCGGAAACTGACTTGCGGCAGGCTTGTTCTGCGATTTCAGCAACCTCAGATTTTTAATATCAACTCTTGTCTTTATAATTCCTGCCTGCACAAGCACAAGTCCCTCTTTGTTGGGCGGTGCAAGCACGGTTGCGTTTTTGTCAATATCGTAAATCAGCACGCTGTCGCCGACCTTTAACGGACGTGGCAGTTTGTACTCCTCGTTCGGCGTTTTCTTAGCCTGAATCGGGTCAGCGTGTGCCTCCATTTTGTCAATGTCACGTTTCAGCTTTGAACGAGCCTCGACACTCATTTCTTTTGATTTTCTCGCCTTTTCAAGCTCCTCAACAAGTGCGTCAGCCTGCGCTCTTGTCTTTGAAATTATGCGCTGCGCCTCCTGCTTTGCACGCTCGATTTCACGCTCTGCGTCCTTTTTGGCTTTGAGCATTTCATTCTCGGCTTTCTGCTTTTCTGTGTTCGCCTTGGCTGTAAGTCTGTTTGCATTTTCAAGCTGTTTTTCGAGGCTCTGACGGCGTTTTTCAAGCTTTTCTACAACGTCCTCAAACTGTCTGCTTTCTGATGAAACAAGCTCCTGCGCTCTGTCAACGATTTCAGAGTCCATTCCGAGCCTTTTTGAAATTGCAAATGCGTTACTTTTTCCCGGCACTCCGATTAACAGTCTGTAGGTCGGCTTAAGCGTTGCTACGTCAAACTCGCAACAGCCGTTTTCTACACCCTCTGTACGCAGTGCAAACTCCTTTAATTCTGCATAGTGAGTGGTTGATGCAATTTTTGCGTGACGTGTGCGCAGTTTTTCAAGGATTGCAATAGCAAGCGCCGCACCCTCAACAGGGTCCGTTCCTGCGCCGAGTTCGTCAATAAGGCAGAGCGAGCCTGCGTTTGCAAGCTTGATTATCTGAATAATGTTCGTCATATGCGCAGAAAAGGTTGACAACGACTGCTCGATGCTCTGCTCGTCGCCAATATCGACAAGCACACGTC
>DXYG01000086.1:0-6088 GCA_019415925.1 Clostridiales bacterium | reverse complement strand
CTCGCTGTTGTCGGCACACGGCACTAACAGTCCGCACATAGCCATAAGCGTAAGCAGTCCGAGCGTTTTAAGCGTAACCGTTTTACCGCCTGTATTCGGTCCTGTGATTACGAGTGTGTCAAAGGTTTTTCCGAGCACAATGTCAACAGGAACTACCTTATCCTTATCAATCAGCGGATGCCTTGCCTGCTTTATGTCAACTACTCCTCTGTCGTTCATAATCGGCATTGACGCTTTCATTGAATATGCAAGGTCAGCCTTGGCAAAAATAAGGTTGAGATTTGCAAGGTTATCATAGCTTCTAATTATCGTATCGGCAAAGTCGCCTGCGCTTGCCGACAACTCAAATAGGATCCTCTCGATTTCCTCATCCTCTTTTGATTTGAGCATTTTTATATCGTTGTTTGCCTGCACAACGCCCATTGGTTCAATAAAAACAGTAGCACCGCTTGATGAGGTATCGTGCACAAGTCCCGGCACGTTATTGCGGCATTCGCTCCTTACAGGCACAACATACCGTCCGTCACGCTGTGTTACGATAGAGTCCTGAAGATACTTTATGTATGTTGAGCTGTGGATAATTTTATCGAGAACCTCTCTCGCTTTTGAAGATGCAGTACGGATTTTGCGGCGAATATCGGACAAAGCCGTGCTTGCACTGTCGGCAATTTCGTCCTCGCTTAAAATTGCAGAGGTGATTTTTTCCTCCAAGAATTTATTGGAAACCAGTCCGCTGAAATAGATGTCAAGCGCAGTTTCGGTGTTTGCAAATCTTGAGTGCCACTCCTTGACTGTGCGGATTATCCTCAATGTCTGCGCAATTTTCAAAAGCTCGCCTGTTGAAAGACAGCCTCCTGCCTGCGCACGTCTTAGCTGATTTGCACAGTTAGCCGCTCCGCCGAATGACGGCGCACCAAATTTTCCGCTTAAAACAACTGCGTCATCGGTCTGCTTTAACAGAAGCTGAACCTTTTTCAAGTCGAACTGCGGTTCAAGCTTCAGCGCCATTTCACGAGCATCTTCAATGTTCGTTTTGCCTGCAAGGCGTTCAAGTATTTTATCAAGTTCAAGTGTTTTGTAATGTCTGTTCATAAATATTACACCTAATCATTTCAAAAATATTGCACAACAGCATTATTGCTGTTTGAGCGACGAGGGCGTCGCTCGCTACAATATATTACTTAACTTATCATTTTGTAAAATGTCAATGTTTTGAAATCTCTTTCAAATCTGAATTTTAAATAGCTTTCGCTTGCCTGATTAAGCACTTCAAGTCCCTGTTCTGAGAGCGAAAATGAAAACAGCTTATCATCGTCAGCATAAACAGTATGCCGCAAAGCAGTGAGCGTTGAGGGGTTAAGCTCAATAGCAATTTCGCCGTTTTTAACGTGACAGGCGGCACATTCGAGCATACCGAGCTTTGGCAGGAAATACATTGTTTCGGGGCAGTATTCGCCGCACTCTCTGCACATTCGCAAGTCGGGCATATAACCTGCCATACTTGTAAGGCGCATTTCAAAGCAGGGTTTTATAAGCTCTGCACTGCGTTTTTCTTCGCCGAGCAGATAAAGCGAATTGAGAATAAGGCTTAAAAAAGCGTCCGACTTCTGCTCTCTCGGGCAGATTGTCAGCGCAAGCTCGCAGAAATACTGCGCAAGGCACATTTTTTTGACGTCGCTTCTCAGCTTTGAAAAAATGCGGATAGTCTGTGCATCGCCGATTATGTAGCTGTCCCGACTCTTGTATATTGTGAGTCGGGAATATGAAAGCAGCGAAGTTGAGGCGCACTTCTGATTTTTAATATTTTTTGCACCTCTGACAAACGCCTTGATTACGCCGTTGGATTTGGTAAGGGCGAAAACGAGCTTGTCCTGCTCACCGATATTCTGTTCCTTGATTATAAGTCCTTCCGTCCGGAATTTCATCGGTTTCCTCCCTTAAAACGGTGTCAGCACCGGTGTCCTTTGCGTTCTGAATACTCTTGTAGCGAAGATAGTCAAGAACGCTGCCCGTTGTAAAAAACGCCTGCCACATATACCAGTCGTCCATTTAAAACACCTCCGAAATTAGTGTTTTCGGATAGTGCGGTTTTATATGAAGCAGATTTTGGATTTTTTAATTATAGTAACAATCCAAATCCCATTTGAAAGGATTGTTTTCTATGTATTCCCAAATTTTCAGATAATCATTTTTATTGCGTATAATATGGTCGTGAAAGGATTTTTGCCAGATTTTATTTTCAAAAGGTTCAAATAAACCTGATTTGACACCGTTAATATAGTCTAAAGTTGTTACAGATTTTAGCTCCTGCATAATCTGAGAAACTGTAGGGAACGATCCCTGTGTCGTTCCTATTCCGTCAATCAAAAGTAATATGTGAATATGATTAGGCATAATCACGTAATTTTCAATATTGACTCCGTACATTTTTTCAATATTCAAAATACGTTTATCAACCTGTTTGCCAAACTCACTTAAAATCATTTTGCCGTCAGAAACGCTTCCTAAAATATGCTTTTTATTTTGCGTACATACTGTAAGAAAATATGCATTATTCCGGGAATAATCATAATCTTTCAAACGTTGCGGTTTTCTGCTAAAGAAAGGCATAAAATCTCACCTTGGTACTTAAACCATTAGGAACGACACAGGGGTCGTTCCCTACGTTTTATTACTGATAATTAGGTTTTCTTCTCGGTAAATCCATTGTTCATCAACTCCTGCGGAACGGTCAAGACCGTTCCCTACATTGACAGAAAACTAAATCTTATGAAAGCAATAACATATCATCAATCAAAATTCTTTTCGTCGTAGCCGAAATTCTGCAAAATCTGTGCACGGTTGCGCCAATCCTCTTTTACCTTTACCCACGTCTGCAAGAACACCTTGCAGTCAAAAAAGTTTTCAATGTCCTGACGGGCGAATGTGCTGATTTTCTTGAGCATTGTGCCGTTCTTTCCGATAATAATTCTCTTGTGCGTGTCACGCTCGCAGAAAATTGTAGCGTCAATATCAAGAATTCCGTTGTCCCTTGTTTTCATCTTTTCGATTACAACGGCTGTACCGTGAGGGATTTCCTTGTCGCAGAGCCTTAAAATCTTTTCACGGATAATCTCAGCTACAATTACCCTTTCAGGCTGGTCTGTGAGGGTGTCGTCATCAAAGTAATGTCCTCCCTCACTCGACTGCTTTTTAAGCTCGTCTAAAAGCTCGTCCATTCCGCTTCCGTCCTGTGCGCTGACAGGCACTACAGCATCAAAATTATAGAGCTTTGTGTAATCAAGAATCTGCTTCATCAATGCGTCCTTTTCCTTGAGCATATCAATTTTGTTGATTGCAAGGATTGCAGGCATTTCAAGCGACTTGAATTTTTCAATCAGCGCAAGCTCGGTGTTTGTCGGCTCTTTGCCTGCCTCTACAACGAGCATACAGCAGTCAACGCCGCCGACGGATTCATTTACGGAACGCACCATATACTTTCCGAGTGAGTTTTTCGGCTTGTGCATACCGGGTGTATCAAAGAAAACAAGCTGATATTCGCCGTCGGTTAATACGCCCGTAATTCTGTTTCGTGTGGTCTGCGGTTTGCTTGAAACAATTGCGATTTTCTGACCGAGAAGTCTGTTAAGTATTGAGCTTTTGCCTACGTTCGGTCTGCCGACTATAGCGACAAAAGCTGATTTATCATTAGTATTCATCAATTACCTCTTATACAAAAATTTGGGGCAAACCGGATACAGTATGCCCCTTTTTTAAGGAACGACACAAGGATCGTTCCCTACAATATTTTTAAAAGCTTTTCCTTAATTCCGACAGGGCCGAGCTTTACAAAAACAACCGAAAAAGCAGCTGAAATTACAAGCAGTGCAAACAAAACGGGATTAGCGCAAAAGAACAGAAAAATCCCGTAGAGCACGTCAAAATCAAGGAAGAAAATTACGGCTACAGCCACAGCCGCAATCGACAGCACGAGCACCGCACCTGCCGCAGTATCTTTAGCAATTCTTATAATCGGCTCGTATCTGTCAGAAATCAGATTGCAAAGCTCCTCAATACAGGTATTTACAATTTCGGCGAACATAATAAGGGCTATCAGGATAATCAGCAGAGCCGTCTGTGCCGCCGAAAAATTGTAAAAAAGCGAAAACAGCAAGACATAAAAACCTGCAACCATATGAAACCTCATATGGCTTTCACTTTTAACCGTGTACCATATGCCACGAAAGGCACATTTAAAGCTTAAAATCTGCTTTTTCATATCAAATCAATGCGTCATCGACTATGTAACTTGATGATGCAGGAAGTCCGAGCTGTTCCATAATAAGCTCTTCCTTTTCTCTCATTCTTACTTTTTCAAGGTTCTCCATATGGTCGTAGCCGAGAAGATGAAGCACGCTGTGAGCTGTGAGATAGCCTACCTCTCTCTGGAGTGAATGACCGAAAAGCTCAGCCTGATCTCTTGCCTTTTCCATTGAAATTACAACGTCGCCGAGAATCTTAGCGCCTGTTTCCATATCGGTATCGTAAACGCCGTTTTCACCCATAGGGAATGAAAGCACGTCTGTTTCAATATCCTTATTTCGGTACTGCTTGTTAAGCTCCTTTATGCCCTTATTATCGGTAAATGTAACGCTGATTTCGGCAGGCCCCTCAAACTTCTCCATCTGAAGCACTGCGTTACAGCAACGGCGCACAAGCATTCTGATTCCCGTAGGGATTTTAACTGTCTTTTGTTTGTTCGTTATCACTACTCTTATTTTGTTGTCTGCCATTTTAAATCATTCCTTTCAACAGATTTATTAATTCAAACATAACCCGATACCCAAATTGTGTTATGTTCTTGTATTTTCGTATTTTGCGTAAGCCTTGATAATATCCTGAACAAGTCGGTGACGCACTACGTCACGCTCGTCAAAGGTACAGCTTCCTATTCCCTCAATATTTTTCAGGATTTTAATGCAATCCTTGAGTCCGCTTTTAGCTCCTCTCGGCAAGTCAATCTGCGTAATATCGCCCGTAATTACCATTTTGGAGTTAAAGCCAAGACGGGTAAGAAACATCTTCATCTGTTCGCTTGTGGTGTTCTGCGCTTCGTCAAGAATTATAAAGCTGTCATCAAGCGTTCTGCCTCGCATATACGCAAGCGGAGCAACCTCAATATTGCCACGCTCGACGTATTTCTGATACGTTTCTGCACCGAGCATATCAAAAAGCGCATCATACAAAGGACGAAGATAAGGGTCAACCTTGCTTTGCAAATCACCGGGTAGAAAGCCGAGCTTTTCGCCTGCTTCAACGGCTGGGCGAGTCAGAATAATTCGGTTAATCTGCTTACTGCGAAACGCCGTAACCGCCATTGCAACAGCAAGATAGGTTTTGCCCGTTCCGGCAGGACCTACGCCTATTGTGATTGTGTTGTCGGCAATCATATTGCAGTAGCGTTTCTGACCGATAGTTTTAGGCTTAATCGGCTTGCCCTTTGAGGTTATGCAGATACAGTCGCCTGCAAGCTGTTCGATTTTTTCCTCGCTGTCCTCGTTTACAAGCGAAATGCAGTAGCGAATGTTCTGCTCCGAAAGCGACTCTCCTCGGTTAATAAGCCGCAGCAGACTTTCAATCACCCTGCCGGCTTTTGAAACGCTTTCAGCCTCGCCGTCAATTTTAAGCTCGCTGTCACGGCAGGTTATGCGAACGCCGAACTCCTTTTCGATAATTTTTATATTCTCGTCAAAACTGCCAAAAAGGGTAACTGCGCTTTCCATTCTATCAATATTCAGAATTTGTTCCGTAAGGCAAAACTCCTGTTTCTACTAATTTAACAAAACAATTATACCACAAATTCAAAAGAAAAACTCACAAAAAATAGTTTTTTTTACTAAAATTTTAAATTTTGTAAAATGTGACGAAAACGCAAGTCATAAAAATGTCTTGTTTGTAATATTTATTGTTACATCTTCATTTTCAAAGGAAAATTACACTACACAAACAGTAGGTAAACAGCTTTGTTTTTGTTCAAAATTATCTGTCGCTATGAAAACACATATATAATATGAAAAATAAAAATTAAATTTTTCAGAATTTTCTTGAC
>DXYG01000085.1 GCA_019415925.1 Clostridiales bacterium | reverse complement strand
TATAAGAGACAGTTATATTTCAGTGACTTCGATTTAGTAAGGTTTCTATAGTTTAACAACTGAATTTCTTTCTCAAATTCAGTTAAATCATGAAAGACAGGGGAAATATGTACACCATTATATCGATTGAAATTTTCTGAACTTTCTAATATAACAGAATTTCTATTAGAAGAGTACTTAAAAATATTATCTTTAATTGGGGTATTGGACAACATTGCGATTTTATACAAGTCTCCAATTGAAGTCCTTTTTGCTATATTTTCTGTGCTTGCAATTTTATAAAGTGTTCCAAAATCTTTTAATTTAGGACTACGAATAAAATTCTCTTTTCTTTCTAATACCAAAACTTCTTCAGGAATACTATAATATTCATAACAATAATCTAATAAGGAGTTTGGAATCCATATTTTATCAAAAAAAAGAGCTGTAACTTTAGGCTTCACAAAGCCTGTTGCCAAAGTTTCATCCTTATTGTAATTAATAATTTTTGCCATATTATTCTCCTAATGTTTAATTATTTATATCATATCATAAGAGATATGGTTATTGCAATGTTTTTTAAATATTTAAATATTTATTTAAGAGGTGATTTTGTGAGTGCAACCATAGGTGCGGCACTGAAGAAAATAGCAGTTTCTCTGCTCACGGATAAAAAGGTCATAAAAACAATAGGCGGTATAATAATCGGCATAATCATAATTGTGGTTATGCCGATTATTGCTGTGGTGTCTGTTTTCAACGGCAGTATGGATCTTGACACCGACAAGCTGAATCAGTCCATACAGGAAAACATCTCAGCCGAGCAGATGGAAAATCTACAGCTTATCAACGACACGATGACAAAGGTTGAAAATCAACTCAAAAGCAAGAAACTGTCCGACTATAACACGCAGGCGGAGGTTATCTATCTGTTTTCTTTGTCTGACAAATCCAAGGAAAATGATTTTGTGAAAAACTTCGTTTCTTGTTTCAAGAAGAATCAGTCTGATGAGGATTTGATAAATGCCGTCAATAAGAAATTCGGAATGGAGATAAAATATGACGAGTTTCAGAGGATGATGCAGTCAATCAAGGGTGCGGAAATCAGCACCGCAGGGTTTACAGACAAGACAACTAAAAATAATCTCGACCTTGTCAAATGGTGCGAGAACGCATACAAAAACGGCTGGGGTTATGTTTACGGCGGTTACGGTCAGGTCTGCACAAAGCAATATCTCGACCAACAGGCAAGTCTGTTCCCCGGCAACAACGAGGCAGGCGGTGAAATGCGACAGGTCGGCGAGAAGTGGCTCGGCAAGCGAGTATGCGACTGCATAGGCTTGATAAAATCCTATGCTTGGTACAACGCTGACAGCGGAGAAATCATTGCAGGCTCAAACGGTTTTACAGACTGCGGAGCAAATTCCATTTGGAGCAGTGTCACCGAAAGCGGAGCGATTTCAACTATGCCCGATACACCCGGACTTGCGGTCTGGATGGACGGACACATCGGAGTGTATATCGGCAACGGAGAAGTCATCGAAGCACAAGGCACAGCCTACGGAGTTGTCAAAACAGAGCTTAACGGTCGAGGTTGGACGAAGTGGCTGAAGATACCCAATATCAAATATGTAAACCAAAGCAATAAGAAATGACGAGGTGATTTTAATGAAGAAAACAAACGTAAGCATAATGTACGATGATGAAAAGCTGAATGCAATCAGGCTGTATATGTCACAGCGTGATTTGGATTTCAAGGAAGAACTTGAAAAATCAGTTGACAGCTTGTATGCAAAATATGTTCCTGCAAATGTCAGAGAGTTTATTGATATGAAAGGTTCACAGGTGAAACCACCAAAGCCTAAAAAACCAAAGATTGAAAGTGAGGAAAAGACTTGAGGTCGCAAAATTTCGGCATAGAAATAGAGATGACCGGCATCACTCGCAGTACTGCGGCGAAAGTGATTGCCGGTTATTTTCATACAGATGCAACTCATGTCGGCGGCTGCTACGATGCGTATTCTGTTCGAGATTATGACGGCAGGATGTGGAAGATTATGCGTGACGCAAGCGTCCGTTGTGAAAACCGTTCAGGGCAGAATGCAAGCTCACTGTACTCGGTTGAATTTGTCACTCCGATTTGTAATTACGATGACATTGAAACCATACAGGAGTTAGTGAGAAAGCTTCGTGGTGCAGGAGCGAGAGTCAACTCAAGCTGTGGTTTGCATTGCCATATTAATGCTGCTCCGCATACCCCTAAAACGCTTCGAAATATCGTAAACATTATGGCGGCGAAAGAGGACTTGCTATACAAGGCTTTGAAAGTAAATGTATCAAGGGAGCATTACTGTCAGAAGATGGACACACGCTTTCTTGATGAAATCAATAATCGTCCTCCTATGTCAATGGAGCAGATAAAGTCAATGTGGTATGACGGCGAGGACTACAGCTACCGACACTATGATGACACACGCTACCACGCACTGAATCTTCACAGCGTGTTTTACAAGGGTACGATTGAATTTCGTATGTTCAATTCCACCTTACACGCAGGCGAGGTAAAGTCAGCAATTCAACTGTGCCTTGCAATCAGTCATCAGGCTTTAATTCAGAAGTCTGCAAGACACGCTAAAACTGTATCGGATAATGAAAAGTACACTTTCAGAACTTGGCTTTTGAGATTAGGTTTGATAGGTGAAGAGTTCAAAACGGCTCGTCATCATCTGCTGAAAAATCTTGAGGGCAACATTGCGTGGAAGGATCCTGCACAGGCTGAAAAGCAAAAGGAAAGACTTGCACAACAGCGAGCCACCGAAATTATTAATACAAACGAAAATATAAATATCAACGAACCCGAAGTCAATCCAGCTTCTAATGATGAGCAGGAAGATACTTCGGGTTTTGTTATGAGTATGTAGAAAGGGTTTTAAAATGAAAAAGAAATTATACATTGCCTACGGCAGTAACCTCAATCTTGAACAGATGAAATTTCGTTGCCCCACAGCAAAGCTTGTCGGAAAGGGTATAGTCGAAAATTATGAATTACAGTTCAAGGGAATGCCTCACTGTTCCTATGCAACAATCGCACCTTGCATCGGCAAGTCTGTTCCCGTTGCATTGTGGGAACTTCAGCCGAGAGATGAAAAACTGCTTGACCGCTACGAGGGCTATCCCTCTCACTACTTTAAACAGGACTTGCCTGTGAAATTGAATAACGGATCAGAACTGACTGCAATGGTTTACATTATGAATCTTAAGCAGGATTTCGGATTGCCCAGTGCAAGCTATTACGATACAGTATCGCAAGGTTATAAGGACTGCGGTTTTGATTTAAAGGTTTTAAACGAAGCCGTGAATGACAGCGCAGAGAAATTCTACGAGAACCTTGAACAGAATAATTTGTTTGATACACCTGACGAAGATGAAAATATGGGAATGGGTGGTATGACTTTATGAACGAGAGAAAGAAATTGAAAAAGCAACTCGGTAATAAATATATTTTCAAAATGTATTTGTCTGTAAACGAAGTCAAGAAATTACTTTCCGAAAATCCAAAGGACAAGCACGACACTCTGTGCGCTTCACTCACAGTCGGCTGTGTAAAAATCAACGCTGTTGTATTTCCCACACCCGATAAAATGCTCCTCGGCTTTGATATTCTTGTAAAGGACACACCCGAGAGTGAAGAATGGATTTGCTATGATACATTAAGTGATGAAATCAGGTTATCCCCTCGAAGTATTGAACAGTCAATGTTCGATATTCTGAACCGTGAAGTCAAGGAGTACGGACTGTCCTATACAGAGTGCAATTTTGAAGTAATAAACGGCAAATCAATAAAGTCAGAATAACAGCGTTATTCTCGCCACATTCGCCCTGTGTCGGCTTTTAAAGGAGAAGTCGGGAAGTATCCGAAATCAAAGAAAAATCAAAACAGGGCGGTTTGTGGCGAGGTGTGAAAAATCGAAGTTTCGGCAAATCGGGCAGTTTTTCAAGGGTAGGTATTTAAGCAGGATAAAGGCGTATTCCGTGCAAGCACGGATTCGCCGAAACACACCGACCGGCAACGCCGTTCGGGGATTTTCAAAGGTGTTACTTTTTTCGGATTGTGTTACCGCTTGTATTCCAAACTGCCCGATTTTGCTGTTTTGATGAGATTTTCTCTGAATACCCGAAGTGTTAACGAAAGGAAAGGTGAAAATGGTCAACGAATCAAAGAGAATAGGACTGTATATTAATCAGGATTTGCTTAATACCTGCGACAATGCCATAGCTCAAACCAACGCAACATCACGCAGTGAATTCATTTCCAACGCAATAGAGTTTTACATTGCTTGGCTAAACTCAAAGAATGTAAGTCGTGTGCTGACTCCTGCCCTTGAATCAGTAATCGGTTCAAAGATACTTGATACCGAGGACAGAATTTCAAGAGTATTGTTCAAGCAGGGTGTTGAACTTGCTATGCTGATGCATGTTGTTGCGGCAACTAACGATATTACCGAAGGTCAGCTGAGAGATTTAAGAAAAATATGTGTTGATGAGGTCAAACGAAACAGCGGAAAATATAAATTTGATGATGCAGTCAGGTTTCAGAAAGGGTAAGTTATGCCGAGAATTATTATGAAATCGCCCTACATCAAACCAAATTCCAAAACTCATATCGGGAATTATGTTTCATACATTGCAACTCGTGACGGAGTTGAAAAGGCTGACAGCACACAAAAGTTCATGGAATCGACTGAAAGACAAAAACAGATTATTAAGAAATTGCTTTCTGATTATCCTGACTCAAAGGACTTGTATGAGTATCAGGATTATCTTGATAATCCGAACAGAGGTAATGCAGATGAATTGATTTTGCGGATTGCAGAAACCCATGCAGAGTTATTCGGCGACCGAGAAAAATATGTAAGCTACATTGCACAGCGACCAAGAGTAGAAAAAGTATCTTCACATGGCTTATTTACCGATGACGGTGTGCCGATAGTTTTATCTGATGTGCAAAAAGAGGTTGCAGAAAGCAAGAGTAATGTGTGGACGCACATTATTTCTTTGAAGCGTGAGGATGCGGAACGGCTGGGATACAACAATGCAAAAGCTTGGATGAATCTAATTCGTTCACAGCGAAATATGATAGCGGAGAATATGAAAATCGCTCCCGAAAATTTCAGATGGTATGCGGCATTTCATAACGAGGGACATCATCCTCACATTCATATGATTGCATATTCAACAAAGCCCAACGAGGCGTACCTGACGGAAAAGGGCATTGAAAATATAAAGTCAAATCTTGCAAAGGTTATATTCCGTCAGGACTTGATAAGTATTTATCAGAAGCAAACCGAGCACAGGGATAAGCTCCGTGCCGAGGCTCGTGACATAGTAGAGGATTTGGTTTCAAAGATTAACTCTGAAATATATATCAGTGCATCAATTCAGCATAAGCTGTTGGAGCTTGCCGACAGACTTTCAAAAACGAAAGGCAAAAAGGTTTACGGCTATCTTAAACCCGATGTAAAAGCACTTGTTGATTCTATTGTTGAAGAGCTTTCAAGTGATGGCAGAATCAAAAAGCTGTATGCCCTTTGGTATGAGCAAAAGGAAAATACAATCCGTACCTACACGGATGAAATACCTGACAGGATTCCTTTAGTCAACAACAAGGAATTTAAGTCAATCAAGAACGCGGTAATCAAGGAAGCGTTGAAACTAAATCTCGCCGAAGATGAAACGGAAGAAAGCGAGAATACAGATGAAGAATCTGTGTCAAATCCCTTTGAATATGAAGAAAACACCTCTGCCGAATCAGTCTTTGATTCAGACAGAGGTGTTCTATATCCTCTTTATTCAATTAAAACAAATCACAACAGCGTTGCAGTTTCCTCTCTTTATCTCCTGCGCTATCTCTGCAATATGATTCAAAGTAGGCTTCGCTTTGAAGGAAAGCAGAAAGTACAACGAACGGATAAAAAATTACAACAGAAGATTAATGATAAAAAGCAGGCTCAGGGGTTGAAGATGCAAGTTTGATAAACTGGAATTTATCTCGATATTTGTTCAATGAAAAGATTTGCTTCATAACGGTTTTTAAATATATGTATATCCTTGCCCATATACTTGCTTAACAATTCCATCACTTTGGGTCTGCTGAATGTATTATAATCTATGATAAAACTAATAAATTCTTCGTCTACATCATCTTCTGATTCTATCCAGGGCATATCTGACCTTGATTTGCCTCTCCTCGAGATAACCCCATCAAGACACACCTCCACCGGATAATCCAAAAAGAATACAGTATCACAAGCTTGTAAGCGGATTTCAATCGTTGAACCGTAATTTCCGTCAATAATCCATGTTTCTTTTTCTATTGTTTTATAAAGCCGTTCTCTGAAAACTGCTTTAGGCACAGTTGTTCTGTCTGCGTTCCAATTCATAATATCCAAATGAAAAAGAGGAATCCCAGTTATTTTATGCAAAGCTTTTGAAAATGTACTTTTCCCACTACCCGGACATCCGATTACCATAATCCTTTTCATACTTCATCCCTCCGGCAAATTCCGTTTTATCAACCAATCATTTTACAATTATCATATCATAGACAAATAAAATTGTCTATCAAAAAATCAACCCACCGCCAAGGGATAATTCTACTCAATTCGTGACAGGTGCCTCCTGTCATGGTGATAGGAGAAAGAACTACCCACTATAAGATATTACAGCAGAAAGAAAAAATATATTATACTCAAGGAAGTGATTAAAATATCAACCTACATTCATTTTACAAAAGAACAGCGAGAACAGGCAAGGCGAACTGACCTTGCACAATTTCTTATAAGTCTTGGCGAGAAAGTCAGGAAATCAGGCTCGGAGTATGAATGGCTTGACGGCTCGCAAAAGGTAACAATCAGAGGTCACCTCTGGTATCATCAGTACGAACAGAAAGGCGGTGACGCAGTTGACTTCGTCCGCAGATTTTACAACAAGGACTATGCCGAAGCGGTGGAAATGCTTTTGAACGGTATCGGCGGTCAAATCATAACATCACCACCCATAGAAAAAGAGCATAAACTTTTTGAACTGCCACCGAGGAATGACAGAATGAGCAGAGTTTTTTCTTATCTGCTGTTGACTCGTGGCATTGACAAGGATGTACTGTTTGAGTTTGTGGGTCAGAAAATGATTTATGAATCTGCCGATTATCACAATGCGGTATTTGTCGGTTATGATTTAAATGGCAAACCTCGCCACGCACACAAGAGAGGAACGGTGACAAGCAATCCGTACAAGGGAAATGTTGCAGGTAGTCAGCCGGAGTTCAGCTTTCATTGGCACGGCACAAGCGACAAGATATTTTTATTTGAAGCTCCGATAGATATGTTATCGTTCATAAGTATGCACAAAGAAAATTGGAAAAATCATAGCTATGCGGCATCCTGCTCCGTCTCGGACAGGGTGCTTTTTCAATGTCTGAAAGATAATCCGAACATCAAAAATGTGTTTCTCTGCTTTGACAATGACGAGGCAGGACAGACAGCAAACAAACGCATAGCCGAAAAATTAAATTCAATGAATATCCAAAACAAAATCCTCATTCCTACCCATAAAGACTGGAATGAGGATTTAACTTTAACAGAGAAAGGAAATGAACAAATATGCCATCAGGTGTTATAACTCTGATTATTGTTGCAGGTTCAATGTTTGCCTTGTTCATAATCATTTCAACGGTCGGCAATTACTATTCCCTGAACCGAATAAAGAACAAGACGGTCGGACAAGGTCAGCACGGCACGGCTCGTTGGGCAAACAAAAAAGAGATCAAGAAAACCTACGAGCACATGAATTTTCAGCCTAACGAGTGGAGAAATAATCCTGACAGCAGACCAAAGGAGCAAGGTATAGTTGTTGGCTGTAAGAACAGCAGGAAAGGAACAACCGCATTGGTTGATACAGGAGATGTTCATGCTCTGATGATTGGTGCGGCAGGCGTCGGCAAGACAGCATTTTGGCTTTATCCTTGCATTGAATATGCCTGTGCAACGGGTATGTCGTTTTTATGCAGCGACACGAAAGGCGATATTGTTCGAAACTACGGAACAATTGCGGAAAAGTATTACGGCTACAAAATTTCTGTCATAGATTTGCGTAATCCCACACGCTCACACGGCAACAATCTCCTGCATCTTGTGAACAAATATATGGACTTATACAAAGCCGAACCCGAACAGCTTGTTTACAAGGCAAGAGCAGAAAAATACGCAAAAATCATTTCAAAAACGATTATTCTTTCAGGTATGGACTCGGCTTCATTCGGACAGAACGCTTATTTCTATGATGCGGCAGAGGGATTGCTCACGGCTACAATTTTACTCGTTGCAGAGTTTTGTGAACCCGAAGAAAGGCATATTGTTTCGGTATTCAAAATCATTCAGGAATTACTCGCACCGACCAATAAGAAAGGCAAAAATCAGTTTCAGCTGTTAATGGACTATCTTTCTGACGACCACAAGGCAAAATGGTTTGCAGGAGCGGCGCTGAACACAGCCGAACAGAGTATGTCAAGCGTTATGAGTACGGCACTTTCAAGGTTGAATGCATTTCTTGACTCCGAGCTTGAACAGCTTTTGTGTTTTGATACGGAAATAGACGCTGAAAAATTCTGCAATGAAAAGTGTGCAATATTCATTGTAATGCCCGAAGAAAACCCCAACACTTTCTTTATGGTTTCGCTGATTATCCAACAGCTCTACCGTGAAATACTTTCAGTCGCAGATGAAAACGGAGGTGTGCTGAAAAACCGCTGTGTATTCTTCTGCGACGAGTTCGGAACCTTGCCGAAGATTGATTCGGCAGAGATGATGTTCTCCGCTTCTCGTTCAAGACGGTTGCAGATAGTGCCGATAATTCAATCCTTTGCACAGTTGGAGAAAAATTATGGCAAAGAGGGTGCAGATGTTATCATAGATAACACACAGCTGACAATCTTCGGCGGCTTTGCTCCGAATAGTACAAGTGCAGAAGTGTTATCAAAAGCACTCGGTTCAAGAACTGTTATGTCAGGCTCGGTGAGCAGAAGCAAAAACGATCCGTCACAATCCTTGCAGATGATTGAACGACCATTGATGACACCCGATGAGCTGAAGTCACTTCCAAAAGGCACATTTGTTGTTATGAAAACAGGCTTTTATCCGATGAAAGTCAAGCTTAAATTGTTCTTCAAATGGGGTATTGAGTTTGAGGAAAAGTATGAGGTCAAAGAAAACGGCAACCGTGAAGTTCACTATGCCAATCGTTCTGAGTTGTTCAACAACATAATCAAGACATACTGTCCTCAATATCTTGAACAGCCTGTTACCGACTCGGAATTCGATGAAGCAAGCGGTGAGAAAAAGAAGAAAAATGAAAATCTTAAAACCTCTCCGAGTGCAGAACAAGCCGACAGTGAAAATACTATCGATTCTGAACAGGAAGAAGAGCCAACAGAAGAACCTGAAAATTCAAATGTTGAACAGAGCGCAGACAAGCAAAGAAAAGTGGTCATCAGAACAGAAAGACCACCACAGGAGGTGCAAGACAATGAGTAGATTAACTTATCTCTATCAAATGGACTTACCACACAGAGCCGTAGCAGTATATACCTACCTCCACGACAGAGCCAACAAAAACGGCGAATGCTGGCCTTCGGTAAAAACAATAGCAGGCGACATAAAGCTGTCGCCTGCTACAGTAAGAAGGGCTATTAAAGATTTAAAAAATGCTAAACTAATTACAACTAAGCAAAGATATAGAAGCAACGGTGAGAAAAGTAGTTTACTGTTTAAAATAATTCCAGTTAACTTAAGGTTATGACACTACTCCGGTAGCACTGCACTTTATTGTAACTGACATTGAATAATTTGTTGCTTCTCCAGATACTGTGTGGGTAGCTGTTGCTTTTGCTGTTGCTGTGTTGCCAGATTTGCTGTGTGATGCACTTTTTATAGACCAACTAGCGGCTGGGGCTGTTGTACTATGGGAACAGCTTGTACAGGTCGATGTACTGCCATTGTATGAAAATGTAGCCTTAATTGCAACTGACCAAAGTACAGTACCACTGCTGTTTTTGTAATATCTTGTTTTTGTTTTTGTAATTGTATTTGTGGTATATAAAGAAATACTTGGATTTGCAGTATCGTCAGTAATTATTGTTTCAATATAGTCACCATTATATAAATATTCAATGGTTCTTTCTGTATTGTCGGCAGTTGTAGCACTTACAGGAATACTCAAAAATATACAACTAATAAGTGCAGTAATTAATGTAATAGTTATTGTTTTCTTCATCGTTTTTCCTCCTTTATTCAATTACATCTTCTACGATAACAATTTCTTCTCTCAATAGCATTTGATGTTCTTCCCATCTTATAACACAATACATAGTAGAGAGAACTAAAATAACTGCAATTATAATAGCTATTAATGCCTTAATATATTTGCTGATTCTAATTTTTTTAATAACATAAGGTGCACCGATTGCCGAAAAATATTCGGCTACTACATCAACCGGATTTCCGTAGTTTTCATAAAGCTCTTCCTTTGTTGTTGCTTTGGATTCTTCGCAGTAATCCTCTATATCCTTGCTCAGTTGTTTTATGTACTTGCGTTCTTTCTTTCCTTTAACAGGGAACATAGCCTTAATTTCTTTAATATATTCTTTGCATATTTTATTCATTGCTTTCGCTTCCCCTCTCTCTAGATAAAGCCTGCAATATATTTTCCACGCCGTGATAAGCGTCTCTGAAACTATCTAATAATTGTTTGTAATAACTGTTTCCATTAGGTTCAATATGATAATAAATTCTTGTCCTACGTTTTCCGACAAGCTTTGAATATTCAGATAATTTTCCCTCATTTTTTAGCTTATATGTTACGGCATATACAGTATTCTGAGAAATTGATAAATATCCTTCTGAATATTCCTTTATAAATTTAACAATTTCGTAAACATAACTATCGTGGTCAACTAAAATTGCTAGAATCAACAGTTCAGTTATTCCACTAAAAAAATAATTTTTATTTTCCATAGAAATCCTCATTTGCTTCTATAT
>DXYG01000084.1 GCA_019415925.1 Clostridiales bacterium | reverse complement strand
ATATTTATTATATTTAGATATTATTGCTCCAAAAGAATGGGGAATTGGCACCGTTTCTCCTCGTTGTGAGTTCAGTAAATTAACAAAATCAGCTTCATTAAATACTGACTTTGACTCAACCTCTTTTTTACTGAATATTATTTTTCTTACTATATCAATACCTT
Source organism: Clostridiales bacterium (assembly GCA_019415925.1). Taxonomy (GTDB): domain Bacteria; phylum Bacillota; class Clostridia; order Oscillospirales; family Acutalibacteraceae; genus Ruminococcoides. The sequence continues at coordinate 11,212 of DXYG01000084.1, read as the reverse complement.
GTTTAATGATTATTTGTAAACCATAATTTATATCTGTAATCTGAAGTCTATTTCCTGCCGATAAGTTAAACTGAATTTCACAAATATCATCACGAAATATTTCAATTTTTCCATCAAATTCCGCAACAAATATCAAGCATTTATCTTTAGGAAGTGAGTCATATTCAGTTTTGAGCAATTCATTACCTTTTATATCTGTAACTTTTACTTCAGGCATTTTTGCTGTCATTGTAAGAGGCTTTTTCCAAAGATAAGTATATTTCAAAACTTCGGAACGTCCTGCTGAAATAAGCTGTTGCCTTTCATTACAACAGAATTTAAATAATGAATTATTTTTTTGTATTTGTGTATAAGGGAACGCCTTTATGTTAGCATTGCCCTTTATATACATATACATATAATCTGAATTATGAAACAACAAATATGGATTCTCAACTACTACCGGCCATATAGGCAATAATTCAATCGGATTTTCTGTTAATCTGCAATGCAAGTTCAGAAAAAATTTAGCCGATTCTTCGGAATAATCATTAGCCGCTATTTCATATAATTTCCAGACTCCCCAGTTACTATTGTTAATCGGCAATTTATTTATTTTCACATGATCGCTGTTTGCGTAGACATATCTTTGAGTAAGTAAATAATAATGACATCCTACTTTTACGTCTGCATCATAAGGCAACTTTTTTCCTGTTTCCTTATCAAACAGACTACCCTTGCTGTCAACTCCGACAACTTTATCTGCCCAAAAAGATACCAGTGCCCCACTAACGCCGGAATAGTTAAGTTTATATACACTTGACGGCTTATCACCTGCATATAAATAGGTCGTTGTATTATTTTCTATTCTTTCCAATGAATATTTATATAAATTTTTATATCCGTCAATTATCTCAATATAACCGTTTTTATTTTGATATAAAATATCATCAGGAACAGAAATCATACCCAATTCAAATATATACCTGTTATTAACTAATCTCATCCTTAGTGGCATACAATATTTTTTAGGCTCTAAATTAACTCTATATCCGCTGCCAAAGGTTCTTTCCGGACAATTTTTGCTTGCTTCATATGCACTGTGTTTAAAATATCTACCTCTGATAAACCCATTAGTTAAAGTTACATATTGACCGCATAATTCGCAAAAGAACAATCCGCTTCTTGCTGAAACAGTGCCACCAGGATGAATAGCACTTGCTTCTTCAGCAGTTACACGTTTCCATTCCCCATCAACCCACATACAAACATGATTAAGTGTCATATGGCAACAATCACTTTCATTATTGTAATATTTTCGACAATTTCTACATTTAATTTTATATCTTTTTAATGTTTTTGTCAATGATTGGGTATAAGTTATTTAAAGTCACTTGTATTTGACCGGTTAAAATATGTAATTACCTTTCAATCTTTGTTTAATTCGACGCAGATTTAGAAAATATACCATTAATATATTTAAAGAGGAAACCAATATTTGTGATTTCCTCTTTAAGTTTTGTTATTCAGTTTTTTAGTCATCACTTTACTTATGAAACACAAACAGATACTCATGTGCGATGAGCAAAAAGTTATATTTCACGCTGTTTGTTTTCCAAAATCCTGTTGCCTTGCAATTATGCTGTTCCTTTATGATGATTTCCTTGAGTTTAAAACCTGCGTCCTGAAAGATTTTCATTACCTCAAAAGACATCGGAATCATATGTCCTTTCTGACGGGTATCTCCCATTAGTACAACTTTCTGTAATGCCCTCTTTCTGTAAATTCAATAAAGCCTTTATCCCTCAAAAGCTGAAGCTGTTGCCTTATTTTTGCTTGAACATTATGATTATCAATATGTTTCTTCTGTAATTCATCGGTAAATTTATATACGTCAATGAGTGAAAAATCTTTTCTCGGAATTGAATTGACGCAATTTAAAACATCTATCAGCCAACCTCTGCTCTCAATACTGTCAGTCTGTAACTGCTTTATATGTTTGTATTGATTGACAACGTTATCTATAGCTTTCAATTGACGATTTTCGATTATTTTAATTTTTCCTTGCTCCGGTATATCGGAATATAAAATATTACAACCAATCCATCCGGCTCTCTTAGCATTAGGCGAAAGTGGCTTTCTTTTTTCGATTATTTCCGGCACAAAAAAGAATTTTGGGATTAATGTAAGATTAAATACTGTATAGTCTTTTGAATATTGCATCAGTATTAATTCGGGATTGGTAACACTTGTAATCCTTTCAATCATAGTAGAATATGCCCCGTCTGCAATTTTTCTACCTATATTACCTTCCTTACTCTTTAACTCAAATACTTCTCCGCAATTATCACATTGAAAATCTGATACAGGTTTATTGTTTTCTAAATTTCTGATATGTAAATTACCACAGCAAGGACAATAAACATTTTTAGCAACCCAGTCTTCACTCATCACCCTGATTTTTTGCGACTTACTTTTATATCCAACTGCAATATTTTCATCGAAACTAAAATCCATTAAAACTCAAACCAATCTGTAGTTTTTTCATCAGCAGGATAATCACACTTCATTTGCTTTGACATTAAATATCCGGGTTCTAAAACTATTTCGCATTTTCTGTATTTATCCTGTGCAATTTCAATTGCTTGTTCCATACTTTCTGCTTCAATATCAAACGATTCCGCAACAACCTCTTCTATTGTAACCACATATTTTCGTTTATTCATAATTACGCTCCGTTATTAATTACTATTACCTTCGCTGTTTTAAGTGATTTTATAAATTCAGCCAATTTAATCTGATCTTCATCGTTAAAGTCATCGGCGTTGTATGAGGTGAATTCAGAGGTCTTTGTCAGCGGTCTGTATGGCGGATCGAAATATACCAAAGTGTTTTCATCAACTACATTTTCAATGCAGGTGTAATCGCCTGTCAGGATAGTAACGCATTGCAACAGCTCCGAGGTTTTTTTGAGGTTATCAATATCGCAGATTTTAGGATTTTTATAAGCTCCCATCGGCACATTATACAAGCCTTTTCTGTTAACTCTATATAAGCCGTTGAAACAGGTTTTATTCAGGTAGATAAACAATGCCGCCCTCAACAACGAATTACTTTCATCCGGTTTCTGAATTTCTGCGTTGAACCGCTCTCTCTGCTGATAATAGTATTCTTTTCTGCCCTCATCATCTCTTTTAGGGTGCTCATTTTCATACTTCATCAGCAATTCTATTAATTGACTAACATTTTCTTTTACTGTTCTGTAAGCGTTCATCAGCTCGACATTCGTGTCGCATATATAGACCTCGTCCATTTCATATGTGTTGAGAATATCGAACAGCACAGCTCCTGCTCCGACCATAGGCTCACAATATTTGCGTATCGTTGTTCCCATTCCGGCAGGATAGAATTTTCTGATTGTAGGCAACAGTTGTCCTTTTCCGCCTGCCCATTTCACAAAAGGCTTTGCAGGATTTTTCTTGTCGTATCTTATTGTTCTTCCGTCAACAGGCTTTTCGGCGTCCTTTGGTATTATCCACATATTTCCGAGCATAGCTACATCGGGAATTCTGTTTTCCTGACACAAGGTTATAACTCTCCTATGGGATATACTCCATTTTTCTGCGGCTTCACCGGCAGTCATATAAGCAAGCATTCAATCACCTCGAATAGTACTGTTTTTATTATATTCCGGAAGTGGAATAATAGCAATACTATTTTAAAAAAGATAATTATAAAATATGAAATGCAAATAAGGTTGTGGGGATTGTAGAAATATGCAATTAGATTTTAAAGACCGATTTTTCTTTTGCGGCTCTACTTTATTTATTCGTTATTTTTTCTGCATTATCTCTTAATTTTACGAGCCGCCTGATTCCGTTAAGCCTGTCCCGATGTCTGTGCAGTCGGTTACTACTCTGCTGAACTCAAGTGTTTTTCACCGCTCTAAATAGTAGTAATGAACAGCATAGTCTACCACGCACCTGCTTGTAACGTATGACATTTTATTTTTGCCAAAAAGCCACTGTATAAGCCAAAACCTCGCATTTTATAATGTCATACCACCTATAGTAAGCACGAGGTGCAGTTCGTATGACATACTTTTGCCCGATTCGTATGACATACCTTCTCAATTTCGTAACAGATTATTATTGCTGTTTTTAATGCTTTCAGGTTAACCTTGCGCTGTCATGATTGATATACAATAATCGGACGACCGTTCTCAAAATAAACACTCGAAGGCTTTACACCATATAACGAAAAACTGAAAGTCTCCATTACTCAACAATTCTGTTCTGCATTTGAATAACCGAATCTATGAATTTATCCCTCTGCGATTAAGCGGAAGGATAATTCTTTTATGTCTATCGGGCGGTGATTGATAGGTTATGCGGTTATAATAAATATGCGTTTACACGCTTCGTTACACGCTTTGTACACGCTTCATAAATGCCGAAAAACGGCTTGCTTATGCGGAGTTACACACATACACACTTCTACACATATACATTGACCCTTTTTATATTATATATCATTTTTATTTTTTAAAATCCATTATTATATCGATAATTCATTATAAGGAAAAATAAGTGTGTAAAGTGTGTAAGAGTGTGTAAACATAGATAAATACTGACTTTTTAAGAGTTTTATAATGTGTGTAGCAGTGTGTAACAAGTGTGTAATTTCAATAATTTACATCAACGCCGACGCCTATGCCTTCAAATCCTCTTCTGCGTATACCGTTTATGACAACATTTTCCTTGTATTCTACTCCTCTGCTTTTACCTATGCTTTTCAATGCGCTGACAAATTTGTTAGAGCTTTTTTTTATAAGTATATTTTCGTCACAATATTTTGAATACCATTCGTAAAGGGTGCAGGAATGTATAAATAAATTCGGTCTTATCATAATATCGGCGTATTCCTCGCACTCGTCCAAAAACAGTTGAACGCTGTTGCTTTCTCTTTTAAGCTGTTCGCTTACCTCGTTTGTACGTTCGCTGACATAGAGCTTTAAATTGTTTTTTATAAGCTCGTTAAGTCCCTGCACAAGCCAATTTATAACGCCCTCGGCTTCGTTTTTAACAATTTCTTCATCAAGAAAAGGATTGTCAACTCTGTTTTCGTTCTTCGGCTTCGCCTGCAAAACAAGCTGACGGCGTGCAAATCCGTTTGAAATATCATACAACGCCTGTAACGTAAAATTTCCGAAAATTATAAATCGGGCGTACGGAGTAAAAGTAAAGCCTTGAACATACTTTTTATTGACGGTGATTTCACGCTTTGCCGTCACAAGCTCTTTGAAAATACTCGTGTCTGTCAGGGCGTTTTCCGACAAATCATCGTCTATCATCAACAGTTTTCCGAAAAGGTCGCATTGTCCGAACTCGCTGTTCAGCTTTTTAATCTTTGCACGGTAAATATTCGAGTTTCCGAAAATACCGTGTAAAATGCTTCCGATTACGCTTTTACCCTCGCCGCCGTCACCTATTACAATTAAAGCCTTTTGCAAGGCTGTTGTAGGTATCAGGCAATATCCGCAATACTGTTGCAGGGTTTTTATATCGTCAGGATAATAGACTTCCTGCAAATAGTTATAAAACAGCTTCGGAATGGGCGCAGAGGGATTGTAATTACTGTCAATGCGGTTTATGCAGAATTCTTTTTTGTCGCTCCACACAGTAAATAAGCCGTTTTCGTCCTTTGACAACGTGCCGTTTTTGAAATGAATTTTATCAAGGCTCGGCTTCGGCGGTTCAATGTAGCAATATGATTTTATGCCCTTTAACAGCTTTTCGGCTTTGTCGCCGTGATTAGCTTTGACGTAATACAAAATTTCCTTGATAATAATCTGCTTGGCTTTGCCGTCCGGGATTTCACCGTCAACAGAATAAAGCTGACCGTTTATGCACTTTACACCGTGATTTTTCACAAACTCGGTAATATAAACCTTTTCATCAATTTTCCATTGTCCGTTGTCCTCGTAAGCCCACACAGGCGCAACAATTGTTTTGCGTGGCTCTGCTTCATTTATAGGTTCATCCGTAATTGCCGCTGATTGCGGTTTGCGTTCATACGGCTTTGTATATCCAACCCACGCAGACAGTCTGAAAGCAACGCTTTCGGCAACGGTCATTTCTCTTATCGGCTGTTCGCTTTCGTAAACATCGGTAATATCGCCTTTGTCCTTTAGATTTTCCCACTCGTTGCAAAGGTCTACAATCTTTACCGACTTTGCAACAGGCAACAGCTCGTTTGCTATGGTTTCGGCGTACGCCCTGCCTACCTCGTCATTGTCGGGGATAATTGCAACATTAAGATTGCTGAAAAGGCTGTTGTAATCGCTGTTCCACTTGCTTTTTGTGTTTCCTTTTGTTGCAGTCGCACCGTTCGGAGCAGAAACCGCCCGAAAATGTAGCTTGTCGGTCATAGTGTCGCAGTCCTTTTCGCCCTCGACTATGTAAACAGTTTCTTCGGGTGGAACGTCTGAAAGTAGATTTTGCTTATACAGGGGCACTTTGTAATTCCCCTTGCCGCTTTGCCAGTTGCCGTTTTCGTCCTTGTATTGCCAATAAAACGACTTTTTCCATTGTCCGTTATCCCATTTATAATAGCGAATTTTCTTGAGCCTGTCGGAATAAATGTATTCAACACTCGGCGGCTTGGGCGTTGTAAAGCTCGGCTTGTCGGCAAATAAATCCTTCATTTCAAGTCCTGCTGAATGTAAAATATCCTCTGTCCTGCACCCTGCAAAGCAGTTAAAAAGTATTTTACCGTTTTTCTCGCTGATTGAAAGGCTCTGTGTATTGTCGTTATGGCAAGGACAACGCACCATAAAGCTGTTGTTTCCGTTCTTCTTCGGACTTTGAAAGCGTGATACTATATCATTCAGGCACATAATATCACCGCCTTTTACCGACCGGACGAATTCCGTTTACGCTGTTATCTTTCGGCTTTGGTCGGAATTTCTCCGAATTCGGATTAGTGAGGTATTCCACAAGCACGTCCATATTTATGAGCAACTTATTCCCTGCCTTTAGCTCGGGAAGAACACCGTCTTTAATCAAACTTCTTAAAAAGTGTTCTGAAATTGCAGTTTCGGGACAGTCAGATTTGACTATTTCAACTGCCTTTTTAATTGTAAGAACTGTTGGTATTTTTGCATTTGTATCAGGATAAATAATTTTATTATTTTCATTATTTTTTTGCATAAAAAATCTCCTTTTCATTTTAAAGTTAATTCTTGCCCCCATATACAGGGAGTAAATTCGAAAAATTGCGTATAATTATGCAATTTTTCTGAAATTTTCCATAACTTAAGAAAAACTTTAAAATTTAAAGAAGATCTTAAGAAAAAAGAAAATTGTACATTTCTTTGTCTTCGTTGAATTGTACTTGTGATTTTACTTTTTTCTTTGTCTGTTTTATTATATCACAAAATTTTTTTGGAACTTCATTTTTAGAGATTCCAAATAACTATAATGTCATCAATTTAATATTCTATCAAACTTTAGCAAAAAACTAAAGAACGTTTCGAAGATTGCCCAAATACATCAACCTCAAAATGCAGGCATATCTCTTACGTTTATTAAATTGACGACATTCCCCTGATTGATATTATAATCCGGGAATTGATGAATGTCAATATTATTTATATTATTTTCTATTCAATATTCACTTTAATATATTTTATATTCAGAATGAATTTTACTATATAATAATATATTATCTTAAGATTGACACGTATGTTGCATAGTGATATAATTAATGTATAATGATGAGGAGAGAATGATATTTATGAATACAATAATTTTTGCACAACGATTAAGAGAAGCTCGAACACTATCCGGCACAACCCAGGCAAAATTATCTGAAAAGTCCGGCGTCACTCCTGCTACAATTTCAGCGTATGAAAACTCAAATGGAGAAAAGGGTAAAAATCCATCATTAGACAACGCTGTTAAGCTCGCCGATGCATTAAATGTTTCTTTGGACTGGCTTTGCGGCTTATCTTCGACAAATAAGAGAGTAAAAATTTCCGATTTTGTGAAACAGCTTATTTCTTTATCAGATAAACTACCAATCGAAATTGACGAAATACTCGTTGAGGATTGTGAGACTTCTTTACCAAAAGCATTTAAAAAAATATCTGAAAATCCCAATGAATATTCTTTAAAAAATAAAAATAATCAGCGCAAGATTTCAACCATAACTATCGCTGATTATGATATACAAACTTTTTTGAAGGATTGGATAAAAATCAAAAATCTGTATATAAACGATACTATTGATGAAAATTTATATAATTTATGGCTTGAACAACAATTCAGAAACATGGATCTAAAGCAAATGGAATTACCTGTAATTCCTGAATTATTATTGAGTGATTGATAATGGCAACAATTCAAAAAAGAAATAACTCATATAAAATAACGGTTTCCTGCGGATATGATATGAACAAAAGGCAGATCCGCAAAACAATGACCTGGAAACCCGAGCCGAATATGAACGAAAAGCAGATTGAAAAGGAACTGCAGCGGCAGGCAACGCTCTTTGAGGAACGCTGTCTGAAAGGTCAGGTGCTTGATGAAAACATACGCTTTGCCGAGTTCGCCGAAATCTGGATGAATGACCGTAAAAAGGATTTGCGCCCCCGAACATACGCAAGATACGAAAGTATGTTGCCTCGCATAAATGCCGCAATAGGTCACATAAAGCTTTGCAGGCTTCAGCCGATGCACCTGAGGGAGTTTTACAATAACCTTGCAGAGGGCGGAATCAGGCTTGATACGAAGTACAAGTGCAGAATAAGCATTGACGATTACCTCAGGCAAAACAGCCTTACAACAGCACAGCTTTGCCGAATTTCGGGAATTTCAAACACAACAATGATTTCTATCCGCAAGGGTAACAACATAAATCTTGCAAATGCAGAAAAGCTTGCCGCTGCTCTGCAAATGCCGCTAATGGAGCTTTTCACCCCTGACGGTGAGGGCAAGAAAACGCTTTCGGGAGAAACAATACTGCACCATCACAGGCTTATTTCTGCAATTCTACACACAGCCGTTGAATGGAATGTTCTCTATTCAAATCCATGCGACAGGACAAAAACGCCGCAGGCGGACGTTAAAGAGGCAAAGTATATTGATGAGGTTCAGGCGGACGCATTAATCAAAGCGTTGGAAGGCGCTGATGAAACGCACAGAACGCTCATTCGACTGCTTTTGTTCACGGGTATGCGCAGGAGTGAAGCACTCGGCTTGAAATGGTCTGACGTTGATTTTGAAAGCGGAACGCTTAATATTTGCCGCTCCTTACAGTATCTTCCCGACAGAGGACTTTTTGAGGATAAGACGAAAAACAAAAGCTCCGAGCGTTGCATAAGGCTTTCGCAGATAGCGATAAATGATTTGCGTGAATACAAGGTTTATCAGATGGAGCAACGCTTGTCATACGGAAGTTATTGGAAAGGCACAGAGGACTATATTTTCACAAACTGCAACGGAAAGCCGCTGAAACCCGACAGCGTTTCAAGCTGGTTTTCAAAATTTATGAAAGCGCACCCCGATATTCCGTACATAACATTACATTCTCTCCGTCATACGAATGCAACATTACAAATCGCCGCAGGCGTTCCGATTACAACGGTATCAAAGCGGCTCGGTCATTCCAACACCGAAACAACCGGCAGAATATACGCCCACGCAATAAAGTCATCGGACGATACAGCGGCAGAAAAGCTGGACGATATTTTTAATAAAAAACAAAACACGACTGCTGTTAGCTAAGGCAAAAAAAACCGCCTGTACCTGCCGAAAATTGGCTTGTACAGGCGGTTTTATCGTATGGGTTATTTTTTGATTTTAATTATTATGTTTACTCTTTATTATATATTGAAATTCGTACATACTTACGCTATAATGTGCATAGTGGGATAAGCGTTACTATTTAGGTAACAAACACTACTTCATAATTGACGGTGAGGAAAATGGATAAGAATAAAACACGAGTTTATATTCACAGCAATTGCCTGTATAACCTTTTGAAATTACATAGAATTCCAATGCTTTTTGTCGGTTCAGGCTTAAGTAAAAGATATTTAAAAAATTATCCTTCATGGGATGAATTGATTTTCAATATTGCCAAAGTAATAGGTGTAAATAAAAGTCAGATTATTGCGATGAAGCAAGCAATTACAGACAGTAAACCCTCTGAAACACAAGGAAAAATAAATGCCGAAATCGGAAGCAATCTCACAAAGATTTTTCGGGACAAGATTATCAGCTGAGTACAAATATCTAAGCTGTATATCCAAAGCCTATAGTAACGATAAAATTAATTATGAGGAATGCTTAAATTTATTAAAAGAATATATAAAATCAAATTCATCTGAATTGAATACACATTTTCGCAAAGCGATAACATATCTTGATATGAAAGTATATTATTCAAGTTAAAAAGAAAAGGTCTTAATCCAACTTCCTTCACATAGTGCCGGGCTGAATTAAGACCTTTTCAAATAAACACAAAATAATTTGCTGTTAAAAATAAGCTAACTACGGAAAACATACGATGATAAAAAACCAGGCTGTTTTCTTTTGTTAACCTATTTTAATTATATTCAAAAAAATCAGTTTGTCAAGTCCTCTGCGGAAAAGCGAGTAAAAACAACAACTCTCGGGTAATCACGGAGTAAATCAATCATGATAATCGAAGATACTGCTAAAATTAGTATTGGTTGCAAAGAACCGCAGACGAAAATAATCCGGTAAGCTTGGTGTTTATTTGGTGTTTATTCATATTCTGACATACAAAGAGATATTACGAGATACGCAAAGAAAACGGCTTAAAATCTGCGTTTATAATGACTTGCAAAATGCAGCAAAAACATATAAAAAGTATAAAATGCGTCTCCAAAACCGCGTGCCGAGGGTTCGAGTCAGTTGACTTCCCATAAGGAACATATAACTTAATTTTTTTACAGAGCAGGTAGATTTTGCTATCTGCTCTGTTTTCTGCTGTGATTCTTTGCGATTAAATTCTCACCAGAACTTTCCTATGTGTGTCAGGAATATGTCAATCTTATACTTTGCTCCGGTAGTGTTTTTATCATTCTCGTGTATGGTGATTTTGCTTACGAAAGTTCGGAGTATCTCAGGTGTCAGTTCTTCAATGTAAATGTATTTGTTTGCCAAGGCAATGAACCTATCAACATTGCTTTCATCAGTCTTGA
>DXYG01000083.1 GCA_019415925.1 Clostridiales bacterium | reverse complement strand
ATATTATTATATGTAATGAAGTATTATTACTTTCTGGATTATTGGAGGTTTATTAAATGGCAAATGTATCATTAAAACATGTCTACAAAATTTATGACGGCGGCGTTACTGCTGTTACAGACTTCAACCTTGAAATTGCCGACAAGGAATTTATCATTCTCGTTGGTCCTTCAGGCTGCGGTAAATCAACTACTTTAAGAATGATTGCAGGTCTTGAGGATATTTCAAAGGGTGAGCTTTACATCGGCGATATGCTCGCAAACGACGTAGCACCCAAGGACAGAGATATCGCAATGGTTTTCCAGAACTATGCTCTTTATCCTCATATGACCGTTTATGATAATATGGCTTTCGGTCTTAAGTTAAGAAAGACTCCCAAGGAAGAAATTAAGCGCAGAGTAGAAGAAGCTGCTCGTATTCTCGGAATTGAACAGTACCTCGACAGAAAGCCTAAGGCTCTCTCCGGCGGTCAAAGACAGCGTGTTGCTCTCGGACGTGCTATCGTACGTAATCCTAAGGTATTCCTTCTTGACGAACCGCTTTCAAACCTTGACGCAAAGCTCCGTGCTCAGATGCGTACAGAGATTTCAAAGCTCTATCAGCGTCTCGGCACAACATTTATCTATGTAACCCACGACCAGACAGAGGCTATGACAATGGGTACAAGAATTGTTGTTATGAAGGACGGCTTCATTCAGCAGGTTGATACTCCTCAGCACCTCTATGACTTACCTTGCAATATGTTCGTTGCCGGCTTTATCGGTTCACCTCAGATGAACTTCATCAACGCTACTCTTGCAAAGGAAGGCGCAAACTATACACTTAACTTTGATAAGTATAAGGTTCCTGTTCCTGCTGAAAAGGCACAGGGCGGTAAGCTTGACGCTTATGTCGGCAAAGAAGTTGTATTCGGTATTCGTCCTGAGCACGTTCACGACGAGCCTGACTTCCTTGCAAAGTCCAATTGTCTCCTCGACGCTAACGTTGACGTTACAGAGCTTATGGGTGCAGAGATTTACCTTTATGTTAACATCGGCGGTGTTCCCGTTACTGCTCGTGTTGAGCCTACATCAACAGCAAAGCCCGGCGACAACATCAAGGTTGCTTTTGACCTCAGCAAGCTTCACATTTTCGACAAGGAAACAGAGCAGACTATCACAAACTGATTTTAGTTCAATAAAAGCGGCAGGGGTTATACCTTGCCGCTTTTCATTGTTTTGTGAAATAAACCATAATTTGTCCCTACGACTGTAAATGAAACGTTTGTGCAAAATCGTAGCGAGCGACGCCCTCGTCGCTCAAATTCCTTAAAACAACGTTTGCGGGATTATCCGTGAGCGACGGGGGCGTCGCTCGCTACAGTTATAAAATAAACGTTTCCTCTATAGCCGTAGGGGACGGCATACTTGACGTCCCGAAACGTCACCGATATATCAACTTAAAATTCGGGCTACAATTTTTTCCAAACAAACTGACTTTTCCACCCGATTTGCGTGTCGAGGCACTCGACAAATTATGGTTTATCTTACTTGAACAATGAATAAATTTCTGATTTGGAATAAAAAATCTTTTAAAGCTAAGAATAATACTGCATATTTCTTTATATGAAAATTATTCATTTTTCCCGACTTTATTTTAAAAAATAATGCTTAAATTATCATATTTTTCAGTTGACAAAGGCTCAAACCTTTTGTATAATAATAAACAGCGTTTTAATATGCGTTATGCGGTCAAGAGGTGCAATTATGCTTTTTGAACTTAAATCGGTCTTTCAGAACGAAGGCGAAGAAAAACAGGTTAATTATAAGCTTGATATTGCAGATATTGACATTGACGGTGTTTTTCCATTCAGAACTCCGATTGATGTTACCGCTACAGCAAAGAACAGGGCAAGCCTTGTAAGTCTTACAATAAGAGCCTGCTTCAGCTATTCTCGCAGCTGTGACAGGTGCTCAACGGATTTTACAAGAGAAATGGATATGCTCTTTGAGCATAAGCTTGCACAGACTCTGGTTGATGACGGCAACGACGATTATATTGAAACACCTGATTTTAAACTCGAGCTTGACGATATTGTCATTTCAGACATTCTGCTTTCGCTCCCGCAGAAAAATCTCTGCAAGGACGACTGCAAGGGCTTGTGTCAGATTTGCGGCAAGAACCTCAACGAAGGTGATTGCTCCTGTGACAAGCGTGAAATTGACCCGAGGCTTGAGATGCTTAAACAGTTTATGGATTAATATAAATTTTGTAAGGAGGTCTTTGTAATGGCAGTACCCAAGAGAAAAACATCACACGCAAGAAAGAGCTCAAGACGTTCAACAGTATGGAAGCTTAACGCTCCTACACTCACAACATGTCCTAACTGCGGTGAGTTAATGGCAGCTCACAGAGCTTGCGGTAACTGTGGTATGTACAACGGCAGACAGGTTATCGTAAAGAAAGACGAGCAGTAATTCAAAGGTAACACCGCACAATAAGCGGCTAAAGCCTTAAACCTACTAAACACTATGGGCGGCAGTTTTCTGTTCGCCCTTTTGTTTTGCGTAATTTTTCTTGATTATTTGCACCGATTTGTGTAAAATATAAATACTACTAAAAAGCTACTATTTGTTGAGGTGAAAGTGTGGCTGTAAAAATTTACAACGTGACTAAGGGCAGTCACGCCGAACAAGCAGGAATTAAAAGCGGAGAAACTCTGCTGAAAATAAACTCAAATGAAATTGTCGATGTGCTCGACTACAGGTTTTATCAGGTCAACAGGCATCTTTCGCTTGAAATTTGCGACGGTGAAAACACAAGAACCGTTGAAATAACAAAGGGCGAGTACGACGAAATCGGACTTGAATTTGAAACCTACCTTATGGACGAGCAGCATTCCTGCCGAAACAAGTGCATTTTCTGCTTTATCGACCAGCTCCCAAAAGGACTGCGCAAGTCGCTCTATTTCAAGGACGACGACAGCCGACTTTCGTTTTTATTCGGCAACTATATCACACTGACGAACATTACCGAGCACGAAATTGAGCGAATTATTAAAATGCACATAAGTCCGATAAACGTTTCAGTGCATACAACAAATCCCGAGTTACGCTGTAAAATGATGAACAACCGCTTTGCCGGTGACGCACTTAAAAACCTCAAACGCTTTGCCGACGCAGGAATAACGCTGAATTGTCAGATTGTAGCCTGCCCCGGAATCAACGACGGAGACGAGCTTTTAAGAACAATGCGTGACCTTGAAAAGCTCGGTGTTGAGATGACGGCGATTGTTCCCGTAGGACTTACAGCCTACAGGGACGGCTTGTATCCGCTTGTACCTTATAATAAGGAAACGGCGGCTCAGACGCTTGATTTAATTGAGAGCTACGGCGATATGTGCAAGGAAAAGCACGGTAGAAGAATTTTCTTTGCAGGCGATGAATTTTACATTCTTGCCGAGCGAGAAATTCCTGCTCCTGAGTTTTACGAGGATTTTGCGGCACTTGAGGACGGTGTTGGAATGATAGCGTACCTCACCGACGACGTGAAATGGGCGCTTGAAGAGCTTGAATACGATGAAAAGCCGATTCACACAGTAACGGTAGCCTGCGGAACAGGCGTTTATCCGTTTATGAAAAAAATAATGACGATGATAAATGAGAAATTCCCGAATATCACGATAAATACTCAGCCGATTAAGAATAACTTTTTCGGCGGAGGTGTGAACGTTTCAGGGCTTGTGACAGGCGGAGATTTGATAGCTCAGCTAAAGGGAAAGAATATCGGCGAAAGGCTGATAATTCCCTCGTCAATGCTTCGCTTTGAAAACGATTTGTTCCTTGATGATGTTTCAACAGATGATGTTGGGCGTGAACTGAAGGTCGAGCTTGTTGCGGTAAATAACAACGGAGCAGACCTTGTAAATGCGATAATTTCTTAAGATACAGACAGAATACGGAAGGCGATGATAAAATGAACAAACCCGTAATAGCAATTGTCGGCAGACCGAACGTGGGAAAGTCCACGCTTTTTAACAAGCTTATCGGTCAGCGGCTTTCAATTGTTGACGATACTCCCGGCGTCACACGTGATAGAATTTACGGCGAGGTCGAGTGGTGCGGCAAGACTGCATTCATAGTTGACACAGGCGGTATCGAGCCGAAATCGGACGATATAATTCTTGTGCAGATGCGCCGTCAGGCACAGCTTGCAATAGATACGGCGAACGTAATAATCCTCGTAACCGACTGCAAGTCGGGAATGGTGGCAACCGATATAGACGTTGCTCAGATGCTCCAGAAGTCGGGAAAGCCTGTTATTGTGTGCGTTAACAAGTGCGACGGACTCGGTGAACCTGCTCCCGAATTTTACGAGTTTTACAACCTCGGACTCGGCGACCCTGTTCAGGTTTCAGCCGTTCACGGTCACGGTACGGGTGATTTGCTTGACCGTGCCTTTGAATGTTTCGATTTTGACAGCGAGATGGAGGAGGACGAAACCGTAATAAACGTTGCCGTAATAGGCAAGCCGAACGCAGGCAAGTCCTCTCTTGTAAATAAAATCACCAACGAGGAACGTTGTATTGTATCCGATATTGCAGGAACAACACGTGACACAATCGACACGCTTGTCGAAAACAAGTACGGAAAATTTAATTTTACCGATACGGCTGGCTTGCGCCGTCAGAGCAAAATTTACGATAATATCGAGAAATACAGCATAATCAGAGCAAAAATGGCAATTGAACGCAGTGACGTATGCGTTATTATGATTGATGCAACAGAGGGCATAACCGAGCAGGACACAAAGGTTGCTGGCCTTGCTCACGAGGCAGGAAGAGCCTGTATAATTGCCGTCAATAAGTGGGACGCAATCGAGAAGAACGACAAGACAATGCAGGAGTTTCGCAAAAAGCTTGATGCTGATTTTGCGTTTATGTCATATGCTCCGCAGGTTTTTATCTCTGCGAAAACGGGTATGAGGCTTGACAAGCTGTTTGAATATATCGTAAGCTGTAACGATTCCGCAAACTGCAGAATCAAGACGGGTATGCTCAACGAGCTTCTGGCACAGGCTACAACCCGTGTTCAGCCGCCGTCTGATAAGGGAAAGCGGCTCAAGATTTTCTATATGACTCAGGCTTCGGTAAAGCCGCCTACCTTTGTATTTTTCTGCAACGACGCTCAGCTTTTCCACTTTTCGTATCAGCGTTATCTTGAAAACAGAATCCGTGAGGCTTTCGGTCTTGAAGGCACTCCGATTAGAATAATTATCAGAGAAAGAGGGGATAAGTAAATGGATTTTTACTTAAGTTTTCTTGCCGACAACTGGTGGAGATTTTTAATTACTGCTCTTGCGGCGTACCTGCTCGGCAGTATAAACACAGCAGTTATGGTGACAAGCATTGTGACAAAGGGCAAAAAAGACATTCGTCAGATGGGAAGCGGAAACGCAGGCTTTACAAACGTGCTTCGCAGTGTGGGTAAAGTTCCTGCAATCGTAACAATTGTGTGCGATGCTCTTAAATGCGTTGTCGCAGTTTTGCTTGGCGGATTTATCTTTTCATTCATCGCCGCAGATTCTCAGATTCTTTCAAACGAATTTGTAAACTGCGGTAAGTACATAGCCGGAATTTTCTGTATTCTCGGTCATTCCTATCCCGTTTACTTCCACTTCAAAGGCGGCAAGGGCGTTGTAACAGCGGCGGCTCTTATGCTTGTTGAGGATTGGAGAGTGTTCCTCTGCATTATTGCAACATTCTTGATTATTTTTCTTATAACAAAAATTATTTCAGCCGCAAGCATTACCTGCGCAGTTCTTTATGCACCCTATACATTTGCAATGACTTTTATTTTTGACTACTTAAGCGGCGGCGGATATTCGCTTTCGTATGTTCTGCTTTCTACCTTTGCGGCACTTGTAATAGGAATATTTGTAGTCGTAAAGCACAAGGAAAACATCAAGCGTTTGCTCAGAGGTGAAGAAAAGAAAATTACCTCTAAAAAGTCGGGCAAATAATCGGGTAATTTGCAAATTAATATTGACCTTATTTTAAATTAGAGTTAAAATATATTTGTATAATATGTAAATTTCGAAAGGACGATTGACAATGGCTGATTGTATATTCTGTAAAATAGTAGACGGCTCCATTCCGTCAAAAAAAGTTTATGAGGACGATAAGATTCTTGCGTTCTACGACCTTGAGCCGCAGGCTCCCGTACACGTTCTTGTAATTCCAAAACAGCACATCTGCTGTGCAAATGCAGTTGACGAGTCAAACGCAGACGTTATTGCGTATATCTTTACAAAAATTCCCGAAATCACCAAGACTCTCGGTCTTGACAACGGCTATCGAATTGTAAACAACTGCGGTGACGACGGCTGTCAGAGCGTAAAGCATATGCACTTCCACATTCTCGGCGGTAAAAAGCTTAACGGTCAGATGGCATAAGGGGTAAAGGGTATGAGTACATATAAAATGAAAATTGCAGGACTTGAGCGTGAGCTTGAAATGTTCCCTGTAAACGATAAGCTTGACATAGCCGCATTTATAATGTTCGGCGATGTTGAAATTACTGAAAAGGCGGCATCAGAGCTGCTCAAAATCTGCCCCGAGCACGATGTTGTTGTAACAGCAGAAGCCAAGGGTATTCCGCTTTGCTACGAAATGGCAAGACAGGGTTGCAGAAATTACGTTGTAGCTCGCAAGGGTGTAAAGGTTTATATGCGCAATCCTATTCACGCAGAGGTTGATTCTATCACAACGGAAAATCATCAGAAGCTTTATTTCGGCGAGAATGACGCTGAATTTCTCAAGGACAAGAGAGTGCTTATTGTCGATGACGTTATCTCAACCGGCAACAGCTTAAAGGCACTTGAAAACCTCGTTGAAGAAACAGGCGCAAATATCGTCGGCAAAGCGGCTGTGCTTGCCGAGGGAGATGCAAAAGACCGCAAGGACATTATTTTCCTTGATGAACTGCCCTTGTTCTTTAAGTAATTAACCGAAAAGGATGAAACTTATGAAACGACTGTTGGCAACGGTGGGACTTACTTATCTTTCCGTGCTTTCAGTCGTTTTTTATTTTGCAAACGGCACATTTACAAATATAATCATTTTATTGTCGGCACTGTCTGCATTTGTCGGAATATTCTTTAAAGCAATTAAAAATAAAATAAGAATCAAAAAGTCACTTGCAGATTTATTGATTACTGTCGGAGCAACTGCGTTTGCGGGTTGTGTTGTAATTGTTCTGTATTCGAATTATATTTATCAGCCTGTCATTAATAATTATTCCGATAAAGAATTAAATATTGAGGGATATATCTGCGACGAGGTTCAGAAAAACGAAAACAGTAATGCCTATATAATTTCAACCGACAAAATCAACGGAAACAATGAAAACGTAAAAATCAGACTGATTTCAATAGTTGACCTGCAAGCAGAAGATTTTGACCGCATAACTGCTCATCTTACTGCAAGCAAAACTGATGAAGGCTATAATCTGAGCAAAGGAATTTTACTCACCGCTTTTTATGACGAGGAAAGCGACAGTCTAAAATCAACAGGTGAAAAGCAGTTTTCTTTATATAGTATTGCAGTCCAAATCAGAAAAGCAATGAAAAGCTCGCTTGACTCTCTTTTACCCGAAAACACTTCTTCTCTTTGTAAGGCTGTTTTGATCGGCGACAAGCAGGCACTTTCAAATGACGTAAAAGACGACTTTTCCAAAACAGGAACAAGCTTTCTGATTGTGGTTTCGGGAATGCACTTGTCTATAATAGTAGGCTTTATTTTATTTTTCTTAAGGAGAATAATTAAAAACAGATATGCCATTGCCGTTATTATTACGGCAGTAGTATTCGCCATTATGTCGGTTACGGGTTTCACTCCGTCAGTTGTTCGTTCGGGAATTATGCTGATACTCACGTATTGCTCAAAAGCCGTTTTAAGGCGAACGGACGGACTTAATTCCCTCGGAGCGGCGGCAATTGTGCTTACGGCTTTCAACCCGTTTTCAGTTGGTGATATGGGTATGATATTGTCGTTTTCTGCAACGGCAGGAATAATTCTCTGGGCTGACAAAATTGCAAGTTATATATACCGAAAACTCCACCTTAATGTAAAAAATAAATTTATCAGAGCCATAGTAAATCTTATTTCTGTTTCGGTGTCTGCGTCGCTCTGGGTAATTCCGATTACAACAATTGCATTCCATAGGGTATCACCCCTTGTTGTACTTACATCATTCTTTGCCGAGCCGCTCGTAAGTGTCGTGTTAATTTGTGCGATGCTTGCGTCACTTTTATATCTCTGTCCCGTGATTTCGTTTTTAG
The DNA here is from genome assembly GCA_019415925.1 of Clostridiales bacterium. Lineage (GTDB taxonomy): Bacteria > Bacillota > Clostridia > Oscillospirales > Acutalibacteraceae > Ruminococcoides. The sequence continues at coordinate 3,060 of DXYG01000083.1, read as the reverse complement.
CCTACCCTTTTGCATTTGTCGCAGATATTTTCGGAAAGCTCCTTTTGAAGATAATTTCACTTTTTGCTTCAATTCCGTATTCCTGTGTGAACTCCGATAAGCCGTATTTCTATATCTGGCTTATTTTTACTGCTTTGCTTGTGATAATCGGCTATGCAATAAAGGCAAAGGGCTTTTATGTGCGCTGTGCCGTCACCGCCTCGGCAATAGTGCTGACAGTCGGCTGGGCAGTTTATGCGATAATCGGAAGCAATACTGCAACGCTTAAAATCTACAATGTCGGCAGCGGTGTAACAGCTTCGGTTGAGTGCGGAAGTAACATTTCGTTTATTTCCTGCGGAGGTACAGACAGCAGTGCATATCAGATAATTGAAGATATTTCGGGGAATTTTTCATCAATTGACAGCATTATAATTCCAAATACGAAATTAAAATATTCAAAATATCTCCCTGAGATAATTTCAGAATTTGACGTATCAAATATTTTGGTATATGATAATAACGACGATAAAAAACTGCTTGATAAATACGGCGGTGCAACAGATACATTCAGCGGTGACTGTCATTTTACAATTAATCTCAATCCGCTGACCACACTTGACGTAATTCATATAGATACGGTTACATATCAATATTTAAACATAAACAGCAGTACGATTTTGTTTGTTCCGAGTAAGTCGGATATTGCAAAGCTACCCGAAAAGTACAGGACGTGCGATTATCTCATTGTTGATTCAAACGTTAAAAACAACGAGTTGCTTTTCTGCAAAAACTTGATTTTTTCGGGAGATAACAGCTTGCTCGAAAACAGATATAGTTCTATAAAGGAAATAAGTGATAATATTTATACAACCTCAAACGGTGTTGCGGAGGTTGTATTCAGCGGAGGTTCAAATGTCAAAGATAAGTGAATCCGAACTCAAAAAGCAAATAAAATCAAAACAGTTCTCACCAATTTATGTAATCTACGGTACAGAGCAGATGTTTGTGCGCCGTTATTCGGAACAGCTTGTAAATGCCGTAACGGGGAAAACGTCCTCCGATTTTAATTTCCATAAATTCAGCGGAGATATTAACCTCGACGATTTTGCGGCGGCACTTCAGATTGTGCCGTTTATGAGCGAGTACAACTGCGTTTTCGTTTCGGACATATTTTTTGACAATATGGATGCCGATTCGCTCGCGCGTTTTAAGGAAATCACAGACAAGACGGTTGATACAACGGTGCTGATAATTTCAATGCCGACCTATGTGCCGACAAAAAACAGCGCCGCTTTCAAATCGCTTATAAAAAGGGCAGAGAAAAACGGCTCGGTTTGCGAATTCAACAAGCTCAATCAGTCAATGCTCGAACGCTATATTGCAAAGTGGGCAAACGAAAACGGCAAGATGATTTCACACCTCAACGCTTCAAAGCTTATTTCTTACTGCGGCGACGACCTCAACCTTATTAAGAATGAGCTTGCAAAAATCTGCGCCTATGCGCAGGGCGAGGAGGTCACTTCACAGGATATTGAAAAGCTCGCAACGCAAAATCTTGAAACAAAAATATTTGCACTTTCCGATGCAGTCTTAAACGGCAATGGCGACAAGGCTTTTAAAACGCTTGATTTGCTTTTCTATCAGCGAGAGGAGCCTGTTATGATGCTGTTTGTGCTGTCAGCTTCTTACGTTGATGCGTACAGAATCAGAGTAGCAGACGAATGCGGAGTGCTCAAAGATGACGTTGCGAAGGATTTTGAGTACAAAAACAGAGCATTCACGCTGAAAAAAGCACGTGATGCTACTGCAAAGGTTTCCACCGAGGCGTTGCGAAAAAGCCTCGACTTGCTTGTTGAAGCCGACGAAAAGTTCAAAAGCACGTCTGTTAACGAAAGGCTATATATGGAACAGCTTATAGCCCAACTGTTGCTTGTCGCAAAGGAGGGCAGGATTTAGTTGTTGAAAATAAAAGAGGCAGTAATTGTTGAGGGAAGATACGACAAAATCAAGCTTTCTTCGTTAATTGATGCGCCGATAATCGAAACCAACGGCTTTCGTGTGTTTTCCGATAAGGAAAAGCAGAATCTCATACGTCAGATTGCCGATGCAAGAGGAATTCTTGTGCTGACCGACAGCGACTCCGCAGGCTTTGTTATCCGAAATTTTCTGAAGGGCGTTGTAGATAAATCAAAGATAAAGCATTGCTACATTCCGCAGATTGAGGGTAAGGAAAAGCGCAAGGCGCAAAAAGGCAAGGAGGGACTTCTCGGAGTTGAGGGCGTCAGCGATGAAGTTATAATCAATGCCGTTCGCAAAAGCGGAGCAACAATAATCGGTGAAAATAATATAAGAGAAAACGAAATCAAAAAATCCGATTTGTTTTTCCTCGGGCTGACAGGTACAGAAAACGCCGACAAAAACAGAAGAAAGCTTTTAAAGTACCTTAATATGCCAACCTATCTCACAACAAACGCAATGCTGACCGCACTTAATTGCTTATATTCTCTTGAAGAATTAAAAGACCTGTTAGAAGAAATTGGTATATTACAATATTAATGTTTGAATAATCTGCCGTCTTTAGCCAAAACTAAAGGCGGTGATTTATATTGAAAAGCATTAAGGACGACTGCATTTTATTTTCAATCGGCGGTATAGGATATGCGTTGCTTGAAATTCTCTGGCGTGGGAAAACACACTGGTCAATGGCAGTGACAGGCGGTGCGTGCTTCGTATCGCTGTTCAAATTCTATGAAAGGCATAAAAAGATGAAGATGCCTGCAAAGTGTATAATAGGTAGTGCAATAATAACCACACTTGAATTTTGCTGCGGTTGCATAGTTAATTTAAAGTATAAGCTTAATGTGTGGGACTACTCAAAATGCCGTTTAAATATAAAAGGACAGATTTGTCCGTTTTACAGTATGCTTTGGGCGCTGTTGTGCATTCCTGTGAGTGCATTGTGCAAAAAGTTGTCCAATTTGAAATCAGCGTCTGAAAAATAACATGGAAAACCAAAAAAATTCGCAAAAAGGGGTTGCAAAAGGGAGAAGAATTTGATATAATAACGTACGTTGCTGA
>DXYG01000082.1 GCA_019415925.1 Clostridiales bacterium | reverse complement strand
CTTAACCGACTCGGAACGGTCAAGACCGTTCCCTACATTTGAGTGTGGTTATTTTTATTACAAAATTGATAAATTTTAGAATTAACACCGTAGTAGGGAACGGCTTCCCAGACGTCCCGAAACGTTACCGATATATCAACTTCAAAGTCGGGCAACCGAGTTATTGGTACAATCCGACTTCTGTTCTCGATTTGCGTGCCGAGGCACTCGGCTTGTGCAAGTAGTAAAAAAATAAAAATATTTTTAGCTACTATGCATAAAATATTTACAAAAAATTTGGAAATAAAAATATTACGCTTTTGTTGCCCTTTAACGAATTTTGTGATAGAATAAAGCAGAGGTAGTATAATTATGGATAATGTAATAGTTGTTGCTTCGGGTAAAGGCGGCACGGGTAAATCAACCGTATGCATCTGCCTGTCCGTTGCGCTCGTAAAACAAGGCAAAAAGGTTCTGCTGATCGACTGCGACTGCGGAATGAGAGGTCTTGATATAATGCTCGATATGGAGCAGGATATTCTCTTTGACGCCTCCGACGCCGTTTGCGGCAACTGTTCTTTTGAAGAAGCTGTCTATAAAAGCAAAAACAATGACAATCTTTACCTTATGGCAGCTCCGTTTGATACCGAAAACGAACTCAGTCCCTCGGTTTTCAAACAGCTTGTAAACTCCTTAAAGGGTGATTATGACTTTGTTATAATCGACTCTCCCGCAGGAATCGGCTCGGGCTTTGTAACTGCCGCCGCTCCTGCCGACAGAGCGCTGATTGTATCTAACGCCGAGCCCACAAGCGTGCGTGGCGGAGTTAAGGTAAGAAAAAAGCTTGAGGCTCTCGGAATCGGCAATATCCGTCTTGTGATTAATCGCTTTGACCGCAAGGTGTTTACTCAGCTCGGTTTTTACAACGACCTTGACGACGTGATTGACGCTACGCAGACTCAGCTTATTGCGCTTGTTCCGTTTGATATACGCATTTCCGTTATTATGCAGAGAGGTGCCGCAGGACTTAACTGGAGCGCCGCCTCGTCGGTGTTTGACTGCCTTGCTTTAAGGCTATCGGGCGAGAGAGTTGGGCTTGCTTTTAAAGGCTGATTATATTACAAATAATGTAGGGAACAACCCCTGTGTTGTTCCTGTTGGGTTAGATGTATTTCTATTAGGAACGACACAGGGGTCGTTCCCTACGATAGATAATTAATTTACAGTATTTTGATAACATTAATTTGATTAAAAGATACTATTAGGTAAAAGTATAGTTTTGAAATATAGTTTGGAGGATGTTGGTTATGAATATTGCCCTTATTGCTCATGATGAAAAGAAAGAACTTATGGTGCAGTTCTGCATTGCTTACTGCGGTGTTTTAAGCCGCAACAATCTTTGTGCAACGGGCACTACGGGTAAAATGGTCAGCGAGGCTACAGGTCTTACAATTCAGAAGTTCCTTGCCGGCTCTCAGGGCGGCAGTCAGCAGATTGCGGCTCGAATTGCGTGCAACGAGGTTGATATGCTCCTGTTCTTCCGTGACCCGTTAAGCCCCAAGCCAAACGAGCCTAACGATATGAATATGCTCCGCCTTTGCGATATGCACAACATTCCCGTTGCCACAAATATTGCAACAGCAGAGGTACTTATCCACGGTCTTGAGCGTGGCGACCTTGACTGGAGAAACATTTTAAAGTAAAAATTATCTTAAAAAGCTTAAAAATCGGGCGGCATTGTGTCGCCCGATTATTGCGTTTAAAAGGGATTTATGGTAAAATAAAGAGTAATTTAGAAATTAACCGTTGGAGGAGAAATATATGGCGCTTATAACAAAGAAAATCAAGGGCACAGAGGACGTTCTGCCAAAGGAAAGCTACCGCTGGCAGTTTATTGAAAATGTAATGCGTGAGGAATCGGGCAAATTCGGCTTCAAGGAAATCCGCACGCCTGTTTTTGAGCACACCGAGCTTTTTGCAAGGGGCGTAGGTCAGACAACCGACGTTGTGCAGAAGGAAATGTACACCTTTGACACAAAGGGCGGCGAAAGCGTTACGCTCCGCCCAGAGGGTACTGCGGGTGCGGCAAGAGCCGTGCTTGAACACGCTCTCGAAAACGAGGGACTGCCGATTAAGGCAAGCTACTTCGTTTCCTGCTACCGCTACGAAAAGCCGCAGGCTGGCAGACTGCGTGAGTTCCACCAGTTCGGTCTTGAGGAGTACGGAACACAGTCGCCCGTTGCCGACGCAGAGCTTATCTGTGCGGCTCAGTCAATTTTTGACCGCTTACAGATTCAGCAGCTCCGCCTTGAAATCAACTCAATCGGCTGTCCAAAGTGCCGTGCGGAATACCACAAAGCGCTCAAGGAATACTTTGAAGGCTACAAGGACGAGCTTTGCGACACCTGCCTTTCACGTCTTGAGAAAAACCCGATGAGAATCCTCGACTGCAAATCCCCGATTTGCTCAAAGATTGCCGAGGGTGCGCCGAAAATTACCGACTACCTCTGTGAGGAGTGCGAGGAGCACTTTAAATCAGTGCAGAGATACCTCGACTCGGCAGGCGTAAAATACATCGTTAACCCGACAATCGTTCGTGGTCTTGACTACTACACCAAAACTGTTTTTGAGTTTGTGACCGACTGCATTGGCGCACAGGGCACAGTCTGCGGCGGCGGACGCTACGACGGACTCATTGAGGAGCTTGGCGGAAAGCACCTGCCCTCGCTCGGCTTTGCAATGGGACTTGAAAGACTGCTTATGGTAATGGAAAAGCAAGGAATAGAAATCCCCGACTTCAGCGAGTGCAATCTCTACATAGCAACAATGGGCGAAAGCGCAAAGGAAAAGGCGTTTGAGCTTGCAATGACTCTGCGCCAAAGCAGTATGACGGTTGAAACCGACGTTGTCGGCAGAGGCTTGCGTGCGCAGATGAAGTACGCCGACAAAATCGGTGCAAAATATTCAATGGTGCTCGGCGACAATGAGCTTGAGCAGAAAAAGGCCGTTATCAAGAATATGAACACAGGCAAGCAGACAAAAGTAAGACTTGACGAAAACTTTTTAGAGGATTTCATTATAATGGAAACCACAGACGAGGACAGTTCGGATATTGCGTTAGGCTTGCAGAAAGATGAATAACCGAAAGCAAATACGTCTAAAAAATTACGATTATTCGGAAAACGGAGCGTATTTTGTAACGATTTGCTCATATGAAAAAATATGTATATTCGGTTATGTGAAAGACGGAATAATGCATTGTAACGACTACGGAAAAATTGCAAATGAGGAAATAGAAAATACGATAAAATTACGTAAAAAAAACGGTGTAAGAATTAATAAATATGTAGTTATGCCGAATCACGTACATATGATAATTGAACTGACGAAAGAATCAGATGAATCTGACGTAGGGACACGGCGTGCCGTGTCCGGGGATAAGCACAACGCTTTTTCAAAGTCAGTACCTCAGTCAATATCAACGATAGTCGGAGCGTATAAATCAGCCGTCACAAGACGGATAAATTTGCAGGGAGGACACGGCACGCCGTGTCCCTACGAAAAGTCCGCTGAATTCCGAATATGGCAGACAAGATTTTACGACCACATAATCAGAACACAAAAAGATTATGACGAGATATGGGAATATATTGACACAAACCCGATTAAATGGGAACTTGATAAATACTATACGGAATAAATTAAACCAAGATAAGGAGAAATATAAAAATGGCAGAATTTATGACAGGGTTAAAGCGTACAAATTACTGCGGAGATTTAAGACTCTCCGATGAGGGAAAGGAAGTAACCGTCTGCGGTTGGGTACAGCGATGCCGTGACCTCGGACAGCTCATCTTCATTGACTTGCGTGACCGCACAGGCGTTGTACAGCTTGCCTTTAACGATACTACAGACAAGGAGATTTTTGACAAGGCTTTTTCCTGCCGCAGTGAGTTCGTTCTCGCCGCAAAGGGCGTTGTCTGCGAGAGAAGCTCAAAGAATACGGAAATCCCTACAGGCGAAATTGAAATTCTCGTAAACGATTTGCGTGTGCTTTCAAAGGCTCAGACTCCCCCGTTTGAAATCGTTGACGAAACCAGCACAAACGAGGAGCTTCGTCTGAAATACCGCTATCTCGATTTGCGCCGCCGTCCGCTTCAGAACAACATTATGATGCGCAGTAAGCTTGCAAAGACCGCCCGTGACTACTTTGCAGAAAACGGCTTTATCGAGATTGAAACTCCGATGATGATTAAGTCAACCCCCGAGGGCGCAAGAGATTACCTTGTTCCGTCAAGAATCCACAACGGCAAGTTCTATGCTCTTCCGCAGTCGCCGCAGATTTACAAACAGCTCCTTATGGTGTCGGGCTTTGACCGCTACATTCAGCTTGCACGCTGTTTCCGTGACGAGGATTTGCGTGCCGACCGTCAGCCCGAATTCACTCAGATTGATATGGAGCTTTCGTTCGTTGACGTTGAGGACATTCTCGAAATCAACGAGGGACTTTTCAAGAGAATTTTCAAGGATGTTCTCGGCAGGGATTTGCAGACTCCGTTTGAGAGAATGACCTACAAAGAGGCTATGGAGAACTACGGCTCCGACAAGCCCGACATTCGCTTTGATATGAAAATTCAGGACATTTCCGACCTTGTAAAGGACTGCGGTTTCGGTGTGTTCACAGGCGCAATTGAAAACGGCGGCTCAGTTCGTGCAATCGTTGCAAAGAATGCGGCTTCTGTCTACACAAGAAAGGAAATCGACAAGCTAACAGAGTACGTAAAGGGAATCGGTGCAAAGGGACTTGCCTATGTAAGATGGGTTGACGAGCCGAACGCATCGTTCAAGAAGTTTATGACCGACGAGGAAATGAGCGCAATTTACGAAAGACTCGGCGCAGAAAAGGGTGACGTAATCCTGATTGTAGCCGACAAGACAAGCACAGTCCTTTCAACGCTCGGCGCACTCCGTCTTACGGTTGCAAAGCGTCTTGACATTATCCCCGACGAGTTTAAATTCCTCTGGATTGTTGACTTCCCGTTCTTTGAGTACGACGACGAGAGCGGCGAGTGGCTTGCAATGCACCACCCGTTCACAATGCCGAAGGAGGACTGCTTACAGTACCTCGACACCGACCCGTCAAAGGTTATTGCAAAGGCATTTGACCTTACTTTAAACGGAATTGAGCTTTCGAGCGGCTCAATGCGTATCACAGACCCCGAATTACAGGAAAAAATGTTCAGAGCGTTAAAACTTACAGACGAAGAAATCGAAGCAAAGTTCGGATTCCTTGTAGAAGCCTACAAGTACGGCGCACCGCCGCACGGCGGAATGGGAATCGGTCTTGACCGAATCGCAATGCTCCTCTGCAAGGCTGACAGCCTGAGAGATGTTACGGCATTCCCGAAGGTGCAGAACGCAAGCGAGCTTATGTCGTCCTGCCCTGCACCCGTTGACAAGGAAAGCCTTGACGTTCTGGGCATAGAAATTAAAGAGCAATAATTTTATAGTAATGCGTGATGTTTGGAAAAGTATGTTTTCAAAAATGAACTTGCTGTATTGAGGACGTCCCTATGCATAAATTGTTCACAATTTATGCATTATGGCGAACGCAGTTCGCCTCTACAATTATTCCGCATTAGAAATGGGGTGTACAATATCAACTCTGCATTAATCACAACATTAGTTATTGCTGCAATTTCGGTGGTTGCCGTTGCTGTCGGCGTTGTTGTAATCAAGCACAAGCTGCGTGACGTTTCACGCTCGCTTTTCGGTACGAATAGTTTTATTGACGGAATCAACAAACAAAAGGAGGAGATGAGTGAAACTCCACGCTCGCTCCACGCAATGACTTCTGTATATCTTCCGCAGATTATGCGTGATTTTCCGCAGTTTGACTACGAGCTTTACAGGAACAAAGCAAAGTCGCTTTTGCGCAGTTACTTTACAGCCGTTCAGACAAAAAAAGCCTCTGCACTGTCGGAGGAATGTTCGCTCACGCTTAAAAATTACGTTCAGAGCATTATCGAAGATTTGAACGCCCGAAACGTAAAGCAGGTTTTCAGAGAAGTTGTAATCCACGACGTACAGATTGCACGCTACATAAAGACAGGTGCAACGGTTACGATTCTGTTTGAGCTTTCTGTGGGACATTATTCGTACATTGAGGACGAAAACGGCTCGGTTGTTTTCGGCGACAAAAACCTGAAACAGCAGTCTGTTTTTGAAGTCGGTCTTGTCTACGTTCAGAACGCCGAAAAGTTCGGTGCGGCTGAGGCTGTCGGCATCAACTGCCCCAACTGCGGTGCGCCGATTACAAACCTCGGCAGTAAGTTCTGCGAATACTGCGGAACGTCAATTGTCGAGTCGAACGAAAGAGCGTGGAAGTTCGACTCCGTTCGTGAGCAGACAACTTCAAAAAGGCAGTATTAATATGAAAACCGATAATCAATTCAACCTCGGACTTGTAAGCAGATTCAGAAACGAGCTGTTCGGACTTTCTATCATTTCTATAATGATTTTCCACTTTTTCCTGCGCATAAGGGAGCACGGCTCAGGCACACTTTACCCTGTCGCTTTCGCTTACGACAACGTAATCAGCTCGGTAGGAGTTGAGCTGTTTCTGTTTCTGTCGGGCGTTGGGCTGTACTTTTCAATGTCGAAGAACGGCAATGTTCTGAATTTCTACCGAAAAAGAATGTCAAGGGTGCTGATTCCCTACGCATTGTGGGGCGCAGTTTTCTGGATTGCGCTCGATTTGCTTGCAAAGGGCGAGAGCTTGGGCGAATTTCTGTACGATTTCAGCTTTCTGTCGTTCTGGCTTGAGGGCGACTCTGTGCTCTGGTACATAGCGTTTATCGTGCTGATGTACCTTGCGTTTCCGCTTATTTTCAGAATGTTCAGCGGAAAATATGCAACCACCTTTCTCATTCTGTCGGTCAGCATTAGCATAGGCTTGTCGCTTGTATTAAGGCAGTTTTTCCCCGTTGTTTACGACAACATTGAGATTGCAGTAAACAGACTCCCGATTTTCCTGTTCGGTGCATATTCGGGCAGGCGGATTTATAAAAGCGACAGCTTTAAAATCGGCGATTTAATCCTTGTTCTGCTCGGCTTAGCCGTTCATATTTTCGGAATTTTGCAGAGATACGGCGTTATCGGAATCAAAATCGGATTTTCACGCTGGGAGTTTGCACTTTTTTCAATTTCGCTCATATATATTTGTGTGTGGCTTTTGTCAAAGGTGAATTTAAGGCGTTTTAATTCCTTTTTAAGAGGTGCGGGTGCGCTTTCACTTGAGCTTTATATGACGCACGTCACGATTGATAACCTCCTGCGATTCTGCAAAATTCCCACCTATTTGCCGTATTACTACGCAATTATCATTTTTATTTCAATTATTTTTAGTATTTTCTTGCATTTTTCTTTGAAAAATATTATTATAAAGATAAATTCAACCAACTCAAAAAATAAAATTCACAAATAAAGGAGAATTACTATGGGTATTATCAGAGCAGTCACAGGCGCAATCGGCGGAGCACTCGCAGATTCGTGGCAGGAGGTCATTGAGCCGTCGCCAATGGGAGAAAACACCTGCCTTGTTCCCGGTCAGCTTGTTACTCAGAACGGCAAAAGCCAGAACAGAAAGGGCAGTGAAAACATTGTTTCCAACGGCTCAATCATTCACGTTTACGACAACCAGTTTATGATGCTTATTGACGGCGGAAAGGTTGTTGACTTCACCGCAGAGCCGGGCTACTTCAAGGTAGACAACAGCTCAATGCCCTCGCTTTTTGCAGGACAGTTCGGCGACACACTCAAGGAAACCTTTAACCGTGTAAAGTTCGGCGGTATTCCCTCACAGTCGCAGAGGGTTTTCTACCTCAATATGCAGGAAATGAAGAACATCAAGTTCGGAACTCCCAATGCTATCAACTACTTTGATAACTTCTACAATTCAGAGCTTTTCATCCGTGCACACGGTACATATTCGGTACGCATCAGCGAGCCGTTCAAGTTCTATCAGGAGGTTATTCCGAGAGCCGCAATCACAGAGAACAGAGCTGTTGATTTTCAGGAGCTTAATCAGCAGTACAGCGATGAGTTTATCGAGGCTCTTGCGTCTGCAATCAACCAGTATTCGGCTGACGGCAACCGCATAAGCTTTATCACATCAAAGAGCCGTGAGCTCGGCAAGTATATGTCGCAGACGCTTGACGAGGAGTGGAATCAGCTTCGTGGTATGGAGGTCGTTTCCGTAGGTATCAAGGTTTCCTACGACGAGGAAAGTCAGGCTCTCATCAATATGCGCAACAAGGGCGCAATGCTCTCAGACGCCGCTGTTCAGCAGGGCTATGTTGCAGGCAATATTTCCGAAGGTCTTAAGGATGCAGGCTCCAACGCCAACGGCGCAATGGCAGGCTTTATGGGAATGGGAATGGGTATGAGCGCAGGCGGAAATATCCTCGGCGGCTATCAGCAGAATCCGCAGTACCGCCCGACTCCCAATCCTCAGCAGTACAATCAGCCCCAGAACGCACCTCAGCAGCAGTACGCTCAACAGCCTGCGCCTCAGCAGAATGCTCCTCAGACAGCCGTTCCCGCAGGAGGCTGGACGTGTGCCTGCGGCGCAGTAAATACGGGCAAGTTCTGCTCGGAATGCGGCTCTAAAAAGCCCGAAGCACCCAGAAAGCGTTTCTGCACAAACTGCGGTGCCGAGCTTAACGAAAACGCAAAATTCTGCCCCGAGTGCGGAACTAAAGCATAATTTTCAGTGTGGAGTTGTGTTGATAGCGTTTCCGTTACATTCGTAGGGACACGGCGTGCCGTGTCCGCAGTGATTATGAAACGTAACCGATTATATCATCATTATATTGATAAAAAACATTTCTGTAGGGGACGGCTTCCCAGACGTCCCAATGTATAAATTGTTTCACAATTTATACATTATGGCGAACACAGTTCGCCGCTACGATAAAAATCACCAACTCCACACTTATTGAGAGGTACAATATGGCTACAGTTAACTATAAATGTCCTAACTGCGGCGGTCCGCTGAAATTCAACCCCGACAAGCAGATGTTCAGCTGTGAATACTGTATGTCGGACTTTGAGGAACAGAAAATTCAGCAGATTTACGCCGAGCGTGAGGCAAAACAAAGTCAGGCTGAAAAGGCTGAGGCTGAGGCACAACAGCGTCAGGCACAGCAAAGTCAGCAGGACGAGGGCGAACTTGAGGACGCAGTTGTCTACACCTGCCCGAGCTGCGGCGCAGAGGTTGTCACAACAGAATCAACTGCCGCAACAACCTGCTTCTACTGCCAGAACCCCGTTGTTCTCGGCGGCAGACTTTCGGGTAAATTCAAGCCCAACCGAATTATTCCCTTTGCACTTTCAAAGGAAAAGGCTATCGAAAAATTCCTTGAAATGTGCAAAAAAAAGTGGTTTCTTGCTAAGGGCTTTGCAAGCAAAAGCCAGTTTGAAAAGCTGACGGGAGTTTACTTCCCTTACTGGTATGTAGACTCCCAGCGACAGGCAAATATGACTGCAACAGGCGAAAAGGTGCGCACCTACAGGGTGGGCAATAAGCGCTACACCGAAACAAGCGTTTACCGCCTTGTAAGAAGCGGCGATTTGATTGTCAAAAACGTCTTTGAACGTGCGCTGAAAAGTCAGGACAGAGATATGCTCCAGTGCGTTCATCCGTTTGATTTGTCGCAGGCTCACGATTTTTCAATGTCCTACCTTTCGGGATTTCAGGCTGAAAAGCGTGACCTTGAGCAAAGCGACGTAAACGCAGAAGTTCAACAGCGTATGCAGCAGTACTGCCAAGAGCTTTTGAAAGACACAATGAAGGAGTTTTCGGCTGTCAAGGTTGAAAACTACAATGATAAAATTGACCTTGAATCGTGGAATTACACCCTGCTTCCCGTATGGGTTGTAACCTACAAGTACAAGGGCGAGATTTACCCGTTTGCAATCAACGGTCAGACGGGCAAAACCTACGGCAAGCTGCCCACCTCAAAAGCAAAGCTTGCAATTCTCTTTGCGATTATCGCCGTTGCAGTATTTGCACTCGGTATGCTGGGAGGTTTGCTGTTGTTATGATTATGAAATATACAAAAAGGATATCGGCTCTTTTATGCGCAGTAATGCTTATGCTCTGCACATCCGTTTGTGTGTTTGCACAGGCAAGCGGAGTTATCACCGACAATGCAAGTCTTTTTACCGAAAGCGAAAAAGCCGAATTACAGAGTCAGCTTGACGCTTTGAGCGAAAAAACAGGCTGGATGGCTGTTATTTACACAAATTACGAAGGCTATGACGCAGACAACATCAAGCCTTATACAAACAGGTACTATGCCGATAACTACGGAAAAACAACTGCGGGTGTTATGCTGACAATTGATATGGAGGGCAGAGCAGTTGACTTCCGAACCAAGGGCGATGCGATGTACTACTTCAGCGACAATCGTGTGGATACAATTCTTGATGACGTTCAGAGCTGTCTTAAAGAAGGGCTTTATTACGATGCGGCAGCTTATTTTATCAGCTATTCGTCAGAGTATTATGACTACGGTATTCCCGAGGGCGAGTCGAACGAAAACATTGATAATCAGGAAAAAGAGGACAATGCTCTGCTTTATGTGCTGAGGCACTATGGAATAATTTTTGGAGTCATTGCGCTTGCAGTTGCAACAATTGTTGTATTCGTTATTTCCCGCAAATACAAGAACAGCGGCAAGGAAGGTACATACGATTTGCGCTCAAACAGCGTAACTAATCTTACGGAAAGGCAGGATATTTTCCTTACAAAGCACGTTACCGTAACAACGGAATCTTCCTCGTCGTCAGGCGGCGGTTCATCAGGCGGCTCATCAAGCGGCGGAGGCGGCTCCAGCGGCGGCGGAAGCAGAAGCTTTTAAATTACAATTAAATATTTTGCAAAGTGCAGTTCTGACGCTGAAATTTATTTGACGCATAAGACAACGCAAGGCTTTTATGACGGATAAGTGCACCTTTTTGCACTTGACCCTAAATAAAAAGTAACTATTCAGGCGGTGTCTTTCGGCACCGCTTTTGTTTTTAGGAGAAAAAATGAACACAAATCAAAACGAAACACGTGTTGCAGTCATCAGCATAATTGTTGAAAACCCCGACTCAACACCGCAGATAAACGAAATTTTACATACCGCCGCCGACTGCATAATCGGCAGGCTGGGAATTCCGTACAGACAGAAAAACATAAGCATAATAAGCATAGTAATCGACGCAGAGCTTGACGTTATAAGCTCGGTTTCGGGCAAGCTCGGCAGACTGTCGGGAGTGACGGTAAAAACCGCATATTCAAAGAAATAATACAAATGCATTTAAACTATAATTTGTCGAGTGCCTCGACGGGCAAAATTAATGATTGTAGCGGCGA
>DXYG01000081.1 GCA_019415925.1 Clostridiales bacterium | reverse complement strand
AAATAAACATTATACCATACTGTATATATTTTTCTATATTAATTCAGTCATCTTCCACCTGCGGATCCAAAAATCTCTGCTTTGTATTCGGGAGCCTGAACGAGTAAAAGATAGCGTTCATTACCGCACCTATACAGACAAGTGCCACGCTCACCGAATTTGATTAAAGCGTATTCGTTTGCCTCTACCATCAGTGCATCTTCAAAATCCTTTGGGTTGATATTGCCGGGGAAGAACAGGAAATGATGAGTAGGAATTGAAAACAACGGCTTTGTGTATTCCTTAACATTTTGAATCAGGAAGTCCTCAATATTCTGACTGGCTAAAATCACGGCTGAATCCTTTTTGCGGACACGCTTCATTGCGTTGCGGATATACTCAATTGCAGTGAGGTTGGATAAAAATAAATAGAGCTCATCTATTGATGCAACGGTGTTTCCCTCGCCGAGGAGTTTGTTAGACATATAGGAAAGGATATTGAACAACATTACATCTTTGAGTCTTTTGTTAGTGTCAAGCAAACCTTTTACGCCGAAACACAGGAATTTGTCATCGGTGATATTCGTATGACCGTTGAAGTATTTGCTCTCCGAGCCAACACACATACTATGAATACCCAGACAAACCTCCTGCAGGATTTCTTCGGTGTAGAGATACTTTCTCTTGTGGTCGTAGGTCATATATTCTTCTTCGCACAAGTCATAAAAGTCAGACATAACAGGAAAGTCGGACGGTTTCTTTGTGCTGTAATCTGTCGTGTCTGTAATGCCGAATCGTGCGTACAGCTTCATAAGCAGAATTTCGATTGTATCAAGCTGTGCGTCTGTGAAATCCTTGTAGGTTCTGAAAAAGTCTTTCAAGAATGCAATGTGCTGTGATAATCGGGTAACTTTGTTAAATGCAGGCGGTGCGTCTTTGTCAAGTTCGTCCTGACCGTCATTCCACGCTTTTGGCTCAAGGGGATTGATTTTGTATTTGCCCGACATAAAATCAATGTAGCAACCGCCGAGGGCATTTGTCAGATCCTCGTACTCGGCTTCAGGATCTAGGCATAAGATTTTCTTTCCGCTTTCTCTGATATTAGTTAAAATCAATTTGAGAAGATAACTTTTACCCTGACCGCTGTTTCCGAGAATAAGGATATTTGATGTAGTCTTGTCCTCTGTTCTGCGGTCAAAATCAACGAGGATATTCGTTCCGTACTTATCTCGCCCGATGTACAAGCCGTTTGGATCGGTCTTACCGCTGAAATTAAACGGGAACAGATTTGCAACAGATGAGGCAGGCAACACTCTTTCATACAAACTTCCGAATTGATTTGAACCTATGGGGTTCACCGACAAGAAGCCTTCTTTCTGTCGTAAAGTCAGGCGGTCAACTTCAATCTTGGAACGAGTAAGCTCCATTGCAATATCGGTTTGCAACTCCTTTAATTTCTGTTTGCTCTTGGCTTTAAGCTCTATGAACACGGAGCAATGCAATAACGGTTCTTTGTTTTTTCGTAAGTTTGCCATAAGTGTAACAACATCCTGCAAGTTGCCCTGTGCTTCAATGGTTTCATTTACATCGTTACCGCTTGATTTTAGCTTGTTTTTGCGTGTGGCATTCTGTATGATTTTTCTCTGTTCCATGCTCTCAACAAGTCTGTGATATATGCGGAGAGTTACTCCGTTTCTGTCTGCAAGCTGTGAGAGTATTGCCTGTTCTTCCGTACTCGGCGGATATTCACGAACTGCCCACACACTTCTGTACGAATCTCCGACAATATAATAATCGGTGAAAAACTTTATTGTTGACGGCAGAATCATATCAAAGAAATCTTTTGTATAGATTTCCTCTGCCTGCTCGGGTGTGAGTACCTTTGGTTTTCTTTTTAATAGTCCCATAATTTTTACCCCCTTTAATTTCGGACTGCTAACACAAGTATACGGTCATCCTGATTGTAGCCGTAACAGGTTGAAAGCGTTAGAAGCTGCTGACCGTAAACAGGTGTGATTTCTGTGTTATACAGAGATTTTGTTTTTGCATAACTAATCCATTTTTCATAGGTTTTATCCAAATCTGTTGTCAAAAATCTGTACCAATCATCATCGGATTTTACTTTCATAGCAGAAAAGACGGAGTAAGCAAATACCCCGTCTTTCGTTTCAAGCACAACTGTCGGATGTTCTGTAAAATAAGAATAATCGGTATAGTTGCAAAGGTCTGCAAACATTGTGCCGTTGTTCATATGGTGGCCGTAGATTATGAGATTGGTACTATCTGCTGAACATCTGCTGTCCAGAAACGGTGTACCGCTATAACTGTATTCTCCGTAAAAATTCCTGTTCAGATACTTCTGCGGATTGCTTGGTGTGTGCATAACAGGATAGTTTATGTTTGTTCCTGATATGCTTATCCAGCCGAAGCACTCGGAATTCATTGAAATGAGTTCTGATATTGAATGAGGTTCGTAATAGGTTGTGTAAGACACGGGCGATTTATCTCCAACATCATTGTCACAATCACTTACTTTTAATAAATTTGGTTTTTTAATTGTTTCTTCAATGGTTGCATCTGTTGTTTCCTCAGTAACGATTTCTGCGAGCTGTCTGAATTCTTCCTTTTCCTTGTTTTCGGTGTACATCCGTGAAAATATTGAAATCAGACAGGCAATTATAATTACAGAAAATATGCCTATCACAATTCCCATTTGGATTTTCCCTTTATGCTTCTTCATAGGTCTGCTCCTTTTCAAAATACTGCTCGCCGTCATAATCGGGCATTAAATCGCCGTTCATACTTACCTCAAAGTAGATTGCAAGAAAACGCTTGATGTCTGCTTTTTTCATTCGGGTTACTTCAAAGCCCTGATCGGATATAATCTTCTCAACCCTGTTTGCTTTCTGCAAAACATTTTCGGATTTTGAAGATTTGCACCTTGCGATGAACAGAAACTGCCTTGCAGTTGAGGTTTCGGTCTGAATGCTGTCGAGGAAATCCAAATCCTTATTCAGAATTTTTCTTACCTTTTCATTCTGTTCAGCTTCAATCCTGCCTTTGATATAGCTTTTGTTTGTATCGAAACACTCGCAGGAATCGGTACAGGTAATCTCAATATCCGGCACAGCAGAAAGTACCATCATCAGGTGGCGCACCTTAATTTCAATATTCGTGTGCGACAGAACAGAAATATTTGTCGGCTGAACCATATAGAAAATCAGTTCTTCTTTGCCGACCTTCAAACCGTTTTTCGTAAAGGTTTTTATGCCGAGTAAGTCCTGAACCGATTTGCCTTTTCGTTTTTGCTTTTTCACTTTTTCTCCCTCCAGTAAAAAATTTGTTGAGTTGATATAAAATACTTTACAGCATAGCGGATAAAGTCCAGAATTGTTGTATCTTCAAGTCGTATTGACAAAAAGCCGAAACAGAGTGTTACTGCAAGCGGTACTATTATTCTCGTCTGTGCAAGTATCAGGATTGATAATAAAATCGCTATGCTCATAATTGCAAAATCCCGCAAACTCCACAGCCACAGATTGGCGGTGGCTTTGAGATTCTGCGGATATAGGTAAGTGGTCATAATCTTTAAGTTCCTTTCATTTATTTAGCCGCCCTCGCAACGCTTCTCGTCAGGTTCACGGCAGTTGTAGTTGCATGAACAATGCTTGTCATATTTACCTTAACTGATGAATCCAGTCCGAACTGCTGTGCAATTCTCGGAACTTCGTTTGATGCAAGCATTATTCCTAAACCAAGTAACATATTACTCGGAAATGTGAGAAGTCCTAAAAATAATAATGTTGTCTGCATAAATGCCGTCAGGCATAGAGCCGCTATCTGTTTCATCCACTGATTGAAGCCGTCCTGATAACCTCTCGGAACGCTGAACATATACAGCGCACCTACAGCCATCTGAATGAGCAAAATTCCGCCTCTTTTTATGTTAGCAAAAAATATCTTTATTACGCAGTAGGCAAAAGCTATCAAGCATAACAGATTCAGCAACCCGAATGTTGTCTGGTTTGCGACTGCAAAACTGCCCTCTAATACGCTTGTACTCTGTCCTGCTAAATCAATACTTTGCTGACCTGCCATTATAGATGACAAATCCTTTGAGAATGTGTTTTGCAGGCTGATGCAGAACTTGTACAGCTCCACAGGCACAACGCCGAACAGCGAACAGGCAAAGAAACCTTTTAAGACATTTATTGCTGTTGTTTTGATATTCGCTCTGCCGTTCTGATATTCAACAGCCACATCAAATACGGCGACGACCGTTCCTGCGACGAACAATGCCCAGCCGAAAAGCGTAAATAGGTTTATTGTCGCCTGCACCCATTCAAGGTCAAACACATCTGCTCCCATATTTCCCATCATCGTGAAGAAGTCTGCAACAGCGTTGTAAATCGTTTCATAGAACCACTGAAGCATTGTGTTCCATATAGCGTTTGAGATTTGTTCACCGAGGTAATCAAACACACCGCCTATGGCACTGCCGATTCCACCGATGAAGTCACCTATCCAATCAAAAATATAAATCACCTCGCAAAAGGCTGTTATGATTCAACACAACAGCCTTGTTTTTATTGTTATCAGAGTATCGTCCAGATGTATAGCGGTGCAGTCAACGAAAACACCAGACAGCCGAAAAGTATTGCCGGCGCGGTGAACTCAAATTGTCCGTGCTTGCGGTAATCCATATACGCCGTTGCGAGTTTTACAAAGAAAAGTATAGCAAGAATCATATCTACAGCAGGAAAGACAACATTGTTTACAACATTTTTAATCTGTGTTTGAGCCGATGTCCATGTGCTTTCGATTGCTGATGATACATCTCCTGCGGCAAAGACCGGTACTGCCGAAATTCCAATCATTAACAGTATTACTGATATTCCTGCCAACCACTTCAATAACTTAATTTTTCTTGATTTTATCATTTTTTACCTCCGATTTTCTTAACTCATTCTCCGATATATATCTGACTTTGATGTTCAGCTTTTCGGCGAAGCGAATTTCTGTTTTCATTCCCTCGGTTATTTCATCACCAAAAACCCAAACCGCATCGCACACCCAAAGCATTGAAAGTCCGGCAAGCATTCCGAGGTTTCTTTCTTCTTTGTTGTTGTCATCCAAAATCAGCGCATAAAAATGCGGTATGAACGGAGCCATACCGCACTCTAACGCATATCGGGCATATCGTTTTGCATTTTCAATATTTGCAGATACATTACCGCCCAAAGGCGAACAAATATACACCCTGCGCATTATTCATCATCCTCGTCTTTCTTCTTGAGTTTGATGATGAGAAATGCAATTAAACCTCCGACAGCAACAGAACCCAAGCCGATATAAAATCCAAGATTTGAATTGTCGCCTGTCTGCGGTTTTTCGGGTTCAGGCTGTGGATAAATTGTTACAGTCTGACCCTCATCCTCAATGTCAGCGTGGACGGCGATTTCTGTTCCCTCACGGTAAAGATTTTCAAACACAACGATTTCTGTATCTTTGGTAATTGCAGAACCGTCAAAGGTGAAAGATACTGTTACTTCGCCGTCTGCTGTTTCGGGTGTGAATGTTACTTCGGAACAAACTTCTTTGTCGTCAACAAGGAATGCCTTGCCTGTTGCTTTATCCATAAGCACACCGCTGATTGTGTATTCTTTTCCGACAGTAAGATTCTTGTAGGATACAACATCATCAATGGTAATGTCACCGTTAGCTGTGAATTCCTTTTTGCCGTCTATACTTGCCTTTGTGCCGATTTTCGGAATTTTAATGGTTACTGTCTGACCTTCGTCCTCAATATCTGCGTGGACTGCAAGCTCTTTATCCTCGCTGTAAAGACCTTCAAAAACAACAATGTCAGTATCTTTCTTGATATATCTTGCATCAAATTCAAAGGAAACAAGGACTTCGCCTGACGGTTCATCAGGTGTAAATGTGGTTTCTGAAGGGATTTCTTTTTCATCAATTAACAGCGGGTCGCCTGTTGTCTTATCCATAAGAATGCCCTTAACCGTGTACTCTTTTCCGGGTACAAGGTGCTTGTACTCTACCACATCTTCAAGGGTAAACACTTCTGTTGCTCCGACTTCCTTTTTGCCGTCAATAGTTGCAGTTGTTCCGAGTTCAGGTATTTTATCGTTTTCAACTGTGATTATGATAATTTCCTTGTTCTCAGAAATTGTTACGGTATAGTTTTCTTCATTAGGGAGATAACCCTCAGCAGGCTTTAACTCACGGATAATGTATTCTCCGTAAGGCACATTTTCAAAAGTGAAGATTCCTTCCTCGTTTGATTCAGCGGTGAGAATTGCAGTTTCTTCTGTGAATTCGGCTTCATCAGTGCTGAATAAGCCAAATAATGCGCCTGCGATATTTTCGCCTGTTTCACGGTCAATCTTCAAGCCTTTGATTGTGCCGTAGATAATGTCGTTGGTGATTGATTTACCGTCATTTACAGAAATATGAACAGTAGCTGTATCCTGTCCTGCGTATTCAAACACAACAGGGTATTTTTTATCGGAAAGAATGTAGTGGCTGTCAGTGCTGATTTCCTTAACATAGTAACTGCCACTCGGAAGATCGGTGGTGAAGGTTGCCTTGCCTTTTTCATCACAAGAGATAATTTCAAGAAGTCCGTCCTTTGGAATGACCGTTCCGTTTGCGGCTTTCAAATCTTCGTCAGCGTAAAGTCCGAATGAAACATTGCGGATTTCGTCATTATTGCCGATGCTGAAATTCTCGTCCTGTTCAAGAATTTTTGTAAGGTCAATTACAACTTTCTGTCTGTCGTTTGTAAATGAAGTTGATGTGTTGTTTACCTTTTCGTTCTGTCCTGAGTAGGTAAGTTCAACCGTATGAGGTTCAGGATTGATAACTGTTCCATACGGAGCAACGGTTTCAATAACACGATATTTACCGAGGTAAAGCTGTTTGCTTGTTGCTGTGCCTTTCGAGTTTGTTTTTAGAGTTGAGACAAGTTCGTCTTTCTTTGCTCTTACTGTTCCGTCAGGCGTTGTAATGTCCTCATCTGCATAAATTTCAAACACTGCACCCGCCAAACCGTTTACAGAATATTCAGGCTGATAGATAGTCGGAAGTGCAACATCATTTCCGTTTTCATCAGTATATCCTCCGCCGATTGCAGTTACATTTGAGAAAATCTCGCCTGTTTTTTCTACGGTAATTGTACCTTTCTGCGGAATATTTTTCTTTTCGGCTTTTACGATTGTAACGCCGTTTTCTTCACTTGTGTTTTCTGCCGTAATGTCAAAATATACAGGTGTGCTGTCAAGAATATATCCGTAAGGAGCCTGCACCTCAATGACTGAATAACCTTTGCCGTAGGGCAGAGTTTCGGGTGTGATAAGGTAACCGTCAGAATTTGTATAGAAGGTGTCAATAGTCGTTACTACGGGATAGGTGTAGGTCATAGTCACGAGCTTACCGTCAGGATCATAAATCTGAAAGCCTGCGCCTGCATACGGAATCTGTTTGCCTGTTTCACTGTCAACCTTTACTATCTTTACATAGCTTTCAAGTGAAGCGTTATTGATGAGGTACTTGTAAGTCTTATTATTTTCAGAAACGAAAACATCAAAGTCGGCTATGAACTCCGTACCATTCCAGCCTTTGCTCTGATGAACTGTATATATTCCATATTGCAAATCCTTTGTTTCTGCAAAACCATATTCATCGCAAGTTAAAATATCACGCTCTGTATCCTTTGCTTTGCTGTAACCTCCTGCCGATTTCAAGTACACCTGAAATTCTGCACCTTTTTCGGGAGTTTCTATTTTTGTACTGCCGTCATCGGTATGCTTGATAATTGCAATTTTTCCTTTCAGTATATCTTCGGTAACACCCATTGAAACGCTGTTGTTTTCAATGGTGTATTTCTTTGATTCCGCGCCGATATGATATTCGGTTTCGTCAAGCAGATAACCCTCGCTTGGCTCAATTTCTTTCAGAGTCCAGTTATCACCGCAAACATAATAGGAGGTTGTAAAACTGCCGTTTTTGTCTGTTGTATATTTATCTATGAGCTTACCATCGTTGTAGATGCCGTAAACTGCTCCTGCGAGTGTTGCATCACCCTGTGCGGACTTTGTTTCAGCGTCTGTTTTTGTTACAGTCAGATTCCATTTTTTAAGCACATTTTCAAAACTTCTCTGCGTTACCTTGTTCCATTCAATAGTAGCGGTCTGTGTTTTCGGAACAACATATCTGTCGGCTGTATTGACTTCTTCAAGTGTGTACGGAGTATCACCGCTTACAAGGACATTTTCAAATTTTGCAATGCCGTCAGCATTTGTTGTTGCATACGAATCAACGCTTGAACCGCTGAGTGAAGTTCCGTAAAGGTGGAATTTTACGCCCTCGTTGAAATTATCCTCACTTATCTTTACGACTTCAAGACTTCCTTTCCTGAGGACATTTTCAAAAGTAACCGTTGCCGTTTTGCCGCTTTCAACCTTAACGGTCTGCGATTTCTGCGTTTCGTACTTACTGTCTGTAATTTCGGTAACTGTGTAATTTCCGGGAACAAGGTCGGTTAATTCAAATTCGCCCTTTGAGTTTGTCTTAACTGTCTTACTGTAACCATCGCCTTTGACGGTAAACTCAATATTTGCAACATTGCCGTCCTCGGAGGTTTTGACAAGTTTGAGATTGCCCGAGCTTGTCTTCACTTTGAAATATGCTCTTATCGGGTCAGCGTCATTTTCAACACCTGTAATTACATCCTGAAGACTTGCGTCACCATATGGAACAAGAGTTGTATTTCCTGCGCACGGCATTGACTTTGCAGAGTTGAATGTTACCGCATCGTTCACGGGCGAAGTTGAAGTCAAGATCAGCTTGTTGCCTGATACAGATGTGCTCACACCGCCTGTTGTCTTGAAGCTGAAATCCGAGAGAATATTGTTGCTGTCGGTAAGGGTTAAAGTGTACTTTCCGTCCGAGTATTTCATTTCATAGGTTTCAGCCTTTGAAGCGATTGCCGATGCAAAGCTTGGAACGGTTGAATAATTTGCAAGGCTTTTTGAGATTGCATTGTAAACCGACTTAACTCCGGGATTAGCTCCGCCTGCACAGATACCGTCAATAAACTTTGTATTCGTACACTTGTAACCGTCAGCAGTACTTCTGCAACCTGAAACAAACTCCCATACAATCAGCTGTGTTGCCACCCATTTCTGATCCTCTGTTCCGCTTAAGTTTTCCCCCGAACCGGGTTTGCCGTAGAGCAGAGCAAGGTTAATTGCTTTCTGCTTTGCCGAGCCTAAATTCTTCCAGACGGTTGAACCGTCCTCGGTCAGCGTATTGCCTGAATAGAGAGTGTGTCCAGGTTCAATGCAGTAGGCTTCTTTTCCGTCTGCAAAAATCTTGCATAGTTCCTCACCGGGAGTTCCGACTGTGTAGCCGTCGCTGACCGTTGTCTGCTGAAATTTGATTATGTTTCCTGCGCTGTCATAACAGTAGTCAAAGGTGATTGTCACCTTATCACCGCTTGCCGCACTTACGGGAAGTGCAAACATTGTTCCGAATATTACTGCCACCGCAAGTAAAAGTGCCGTTATTCTTGTGAGTTTTTTGTTTTTGATTAAGTTCGTCATTTTAAAAATCCTTTCATAAAAAATATGGGGTAAGATTTTACCCTTGCCCCGATTGATGTCTTATTCTGTTTTGAATACAATCATAACTTCATCGCCTGCCCTTCATTGAAATCTTCATCTATATCATCAGACTGCTCACTGCCGTCTGTGATATTTACATACTCGCCGATAATGTTCAGTGCCTCATAATAACTGCCCGAACTTGTAACACGACTGCACATTTCCTTTGCCTCGTCAGCCATACCGTTTTGCTTGAGCGTACGGCTTGCCATACCAAGTAGAGCAAACACATTGCCGTCACAGCCTATTAATGCACAGTCAGGTTTGAGCTTTTCAGCTTTGTTCTGCTCAGGTTCAAAACCGCAGAGCCTGTTGTCCACATAGTCAGACAGCCACATTCCTGCAAAGGCTGTATATGACTGCAATCGCCACATTGCCAGCTTGCCGATATCAAGGTGGACATCTTCAAAGGGATAGAGAATACAGGTTACGCCGTCACTCTTGAACACGGAAACATTCTCAAACTTTGTATCGTCAAGAAGTATTCCCTTGTCCGTGAGCATTTTATTGATGCCGTCAACCCATTCCTGTGTTTCACCGCCGCAGCCCTGCAAGATGAGTCCTTCCTTGCCGTTCATACGGCGGAGATCTGTTAGAGTTATTTGGTTTATTTTCATTGAGATCATTCCTTTCAAAAAAATAACAGCACCCGATTAAGAGTGCTGTCTATACTTTACTTAGCAGTAAACTACATATATTTTGTTGTTTTCTGCAATTACATTGAATGATAAGTCGCTCGGAGCTATGCCACTGCTTTGGTAGTAGTAGGCTACATACTCAACATCACCATAGCAATCTGCCGTCAGGCTTTGCGTATCATCATAATATGATGCGTTTGTGGGTGAGAACCAGCTTGCGTTGCTGGTGTTCAGTGAGGAATCGTATTTCATTCCAAGCTGCTGACCGTAGGCTATGCAGGCACTCACAGCATACTGAACATCAACCGTTTTTGCCTTTGTAGGCGGTTGCGTCGACTTTTCCGTAGGTTTCTGTGTTGGCTTTTGCGTAGGTTTCTGTGTCGGCTTTACCGTAGGTTTCTGCACATGCTTTTGCGTTGGCTTTTCAGCAGACTTTTGAATAGGGCTTTCAGTTTCTTTTTTAGCATTCGATTCCGATTTTTGCTTATTACTGTTCGCTGTATTCCTGCTGTTGTTATGAACCTCGGATTGTGTTTCCTGAATCGGATCCGTTGCCGAAACAACCGCCGAATTTTGTCCACTGTCGGCTTTTTCTTCGGTTTTGGTAATCTGTCCCGAAGGCTCTGTTTCTTTTGAAACTGTGGCTTTTTCGGTGTTGGTTGTTTCAGTCGTTTCCTTTTCTGCCGTTGAGGAGTTTGTCGTTGCAGAAGTTTCCGTAGATACAGAAACATCCGCAGCCTTTGAAACTACGGATGTCTTAATATCGTTATTCACTTTTTCTTCTGCCGTACAAGCTGTGAATGTTCCTGCTGCTAAAATCAATGTCAACATTATTGTGATTTTCTTTTTCATACTATCGCCGTCCTTTCAAGCAACAAGTATATCCAAAGAATTTCAAATGTCCAGAGATTTTTGAATACCAACTGATAATCATTTCTTTTTGTTAGAAGCAAACGGTAAACTGACATTCTGTTTTTCTGCCCACAACAGAGAAAGGTGAATAAGTGCATCTCTCTGTTCTTCTTCTGACAGGCTGTCGAGGAAATCTTCAAGGGTGAAATTTTCCTCGAATTCTTCTGCAAATTCATTACAGTTATCGCAGATTTTTTCTCTCCTGACAACTACCGAGCTGTCATCAAGCTCCGTAAACGACAGCACGTCGTTGTATCTGAATCCGATTCGCTGACGGATTTCAAAAGGGATTGTAATTCTTCCTTTTTTTCCGAGAACTCTGTATATTTTAAGCATTAATCATCCTCGCTTTCTGCAAGCTCTGCTCTGCACTCATCACAGATACAGTCGCAACAATTACACTCGTCATCAAAATTATCGCAATCATCATCGCACCTCTCAATCAGAATTGCTCCGTCCACAGCTGAAATCTGCACA
>DXYG01000080.1 GCA_019415925.1 Clostridiales bacterium | reverse complement strand
AAGGCTTGACCGAAATTTTTAATTTTTTTGCGAGTCAACTCACCGCTAAATTATGGTTTAGCTTACAAAAGGGATTACAATATAATAATTTTAGCACTGCCTATCCAAAACAACAAAACACCGCCCCGTACCTAAAAATACGAGGCGGTGTCTTTCAAATTTAAAATTACTTTCCGCTTACAAGAGCACGCTGAATTTCAGTAGCATCGTTTACATTCACTGCTCCGTCACGGTTATAGTCAGCAATAACAAGCTGTTCAGCTGTAAATTTCTCAAATGAAGCCGCATATTTCTGAATTACCGTTGCGTCGGTAACGCTCAGCACACCGTCGCCGTTAACGTCGCCAAATTCTCTGTCGCTTAGCGCAACAAACTCAAAACCAAATTCTTCGGCATACTCTTCGGCGGCTGTACCTTTAAAACCCTTAATTGTAAAGTCTTCATATTTAACTTTTTGAAATACACTGTAGTCATAGCCATAACCTATGGAAAAACGTCTGATAGTTGTCACTGAGTATGGAATCGTTAAGCTTTTAAGACTTGAGCAGTCCTGAAACGCATCATATTCTATTACTTTTACACTGTTCGGAATAACTATATCCCCAAGACTCTTACAGCCCCTGAAAACATTACCGTCAATTGTTGATACTCCGTCCGGAATATTTACACTTATCAGATTGGTGCATCCGTCAAAAGCTCCGTATCCGATTACAGATACACTGTCCGGAATAATAATTCTATATAGGTTTTCTTGTTTCGCAAAAGCCTTGTCGGCTATACCTGTTGTGTCGGATTTAAGAGTAAGATTGGTATATACCGGCATTTCACCTTTGCAGGTATATACTACCTTACCGGCATATACAACATCGTCACGCTGATTTTCAAGCCAAGCTGTATCTTGGAAAGCTAACATTCCAATTTCATTAACTGTATCCGGAATTGCAATACTCTTAAGATTTGTACAATTGCGAAAAGCGTCCATACCAATATATGTCACTCCGTTGGGGATTATAACGCTTTCAATACTTGTGCAATCCTTAAAAGACTCATATCCGATACGTGAAACAGCATATCCGTCAATTTTGCCCGGAATTACAACATTTTTATCAGAACCGAGGTATTCATCGATTGCAGCCGTACCGTCATCACGCACTTCGTACTGATAATCACCTGATACGACCGTGGGAGCTTTTCTTAAGATATTTCCGACAGCATTTACAGTCAACGGCAAAGCCGAAAATATACTGACAACCATAACAACCGCAATAATTACAGAAATTGCTTTTTTAAATTTCTTCATAAATTCTACACCTTTCAATTATTGGCAAAATCTTTTATTTTATTGCCATTATATATTTACTGAGAAAAAATGTCAATACATTATTGTTATGATGATATATTAATAGAAATCAGCAATGTTTGAATATGTACCTGCAAATTCTGCGCTGCTCGCCCTGATAATTGCCGACTCCCGCAAATGTCTTTATAAAACCGCAGCGCTCCATAACCTTTGCCGAGGCAAGGTTATCTGCAAGGCAAACTCCGGTCATTTCATTTATATCAAGCTGTTTCATAATTACGGGCAGAAATGCCTTTACCGCTTCGGTTGCATAGCCTCTTTTTGTGTAGTCTGCGCCGATATGGTAGCCGATTTCCCACGTTCCGTTCTCGAAAGGAACAGCCTGAACATAGCCAATATTTGTGCCGTCCTTCAGCAAAACAGGGTACACAAGCGGACCATCGCCTGTTTTGCAGCAATTCATCAGAAATTCTATAGTTTCAGCCGCTTCTTCAACCGTTTCAAAAACCTCGTCGGGTACAAAACGGCGGTTGTCCTCATCGAGCGAATTGAGATGAACGCTTTGCGCCATACTCATATCAAACTCAGTAATAATCAGCCTTTCTGTTTCTATTCTCATATTTTCTCCTTATTTTGTGTAAATTACAAGCTCGCTCTTCATTCCGTTGAGCTCGATAACATTTTCTGCACCTTCAGTGATGAAAGCGTCAGCCTTTTTTCCGCCCTTTTCATATGAAATACTTGTGCCGATTCCCTTTTTAACAGCAGTGAACTCTGCATTTTCGGGAACGCAGATTCTTGAGGTCGCCGAAATCTGATTGATTTCTACCGAGCCGTTCAAACTGTTGCACACAATGTCCATATCAAGGTTGCAGTCAATCTCAAGCGTACCGACAAAGCCGTCAAGCCCAACATTATGTGTTTTAGTTTCAAGCTCAAGATTTTCACAGTTCAGATTCTTAACCTCAATCTTTCCTGCATTTATTGACGCTTCAATTCTGTCAATGTACTGATTCGGAAGCTGAACGAAAATCATCACCTGCTCTTTGGCGTCTGCCTCGGTCATACCGTTTTTGCGGCTGATGTCAACGTCAATATGATTTTTACCGTCGTCAATCTTTACCTTAAAATCGCTCCGGAGTGTTGCAAGTGTGTTTGAGGCAAGGCGCACACGGATTTTCTCGTCGTCATACCCCGATAATACAAGCGTATTTGCACCGCCCAGATTCATATCGTAACGCTTTGTGTTGTCAATGTCATACTCGGTTACGCTTTCATATAAATAGTCGGTCTGCTTTTTTTCTGTCTTTTCATTAGAGAGCAGCTCGTCAAGCGAAATGTTGAACAGCGACGATAGTGCCATCATATTATCAATATCAGGGATACCTGCGTCGGTTTCCCACTTTGTAATCGCCTGTCTTGAAACACCGATTTTCTCGGCAAGCTTTTCCTGCGACATACCTGCCTTTTTACGAATTGATTTTAATTTTTCTGCAAATGTCATTTTTATGACCTCCTTAACTTGTTGACCCGATTATAGAGAATTACGCTTTGCAAAACAAGCAATCACAGTTTACATTCGATATATTTTTTGCTACTTTGCGTAGCAATTCAGGTTTTAAGCCGTTTTTGGGACAAAAAGTATAATCAAAACAAGCCGATGAAAACGCAATCATCTCACAATTTTCATCGGCTTGCTTTGATTAAATTATGATTCAGGGCACACTTTTTTTCAAAACAATCGAATTTTTTCACAGATAAAATTATCTTACTTTTTTCACACCGATTGTATCATTTTCAAAATTTACAATATACAACCCTGAGTTTTCAACACATCCAACTACTGCATGCTTTAATTCAGCAATGACTGTACACTCGCCTTTTGCTAATATTTCAAACAGCTCACTTGTCATATACAAATCTGCATTATTCAGTAAAACCAGATTATTATGACTCGCACGTCTGATATATTCTTCTACGTTATTTTCCGTTGCCGGATTGTAATCAAAGGTTGCAACGCTTAAACTGCTGTCAGCGTATTTTCTTTCAATTAACGACAGTAAAAAAGACTTTCCGCTACCGGAATACCCTGTCAATATGTTTACCTTGTCTGCAAATCTTGCCGATATTTTTATTCCGCCAACAACTGAATTAATTTCAAGCATAGATATCATCTTATTCGATATATGAAACTACAGTTATCCTTTTTTAGTTAGCTAAGCCATAATTTAGCGGTGAGTTTACTCGCAAAAAAAATTAAAAATTTCGGTCAAGCCTTTTTAAAGGCTTGCGGGTGTGGGCAGAGCCCACAAAAAGATTGCATTGCAAAATGCAGGAGGGTAGGCAAAACAGTCCGGTGGACTGTTTTGCTGTAGGGAACCCACTAAAGGGGTTCCCTATGGCGAACACAGTTCGCCGCTACAATCATTAATTTTGCCCGTCGAGGCACTCGACAAATTATGGTTTATATCACAAACTAAGTCGATAAAATCAGCTTAGTTTGTGATATAGTAAGTAACAAAAATTTTTATTCAGCGGATTTCAGAATAACGGTTGACTGAGAAGGAAGTGTAAGCTTTCCGTCTTTAAGCTCAACGTGCTTGTCAGAGCTTTCTGCAACAAGGTCTGCCCTTACAACTGCATTCTTAATCATATCATCGGTAATTTCAAGCGTTTTGCTTTCCTTTGCATTGAAATTGTGAATTACCATGAGCTTTGTGCCCTCATATTCAGTGTAGAACGCTCCTACATTATTATCATCGAAGCCCTGCATTCCCGTAACAGTACCTCTTGCAAGCTCGGGATTCTGATTTTTAATCTTGATAATTCTGCGATAATAGTTGAGCAGAGAGTCCTTGTCCTCAAGCTGCTGCTTAACACCGCCGCCTGTCGGCTCGTCAAATTCGTCACCAATACCGTTTACAAAAATACTCGGCATATCTGCTGTATCAAAAATCATAGCCGTTCTGTATGCGGCGTCATTAGTCGTGTTGGGTGCCTTGATACCGATTTCCTCGCCGTAATAAATAAACGGGTTGCCGGGGAACAGCATATAGAGTGCTGCGGCAAGCTTTTCGTAACCCAAGCCCTGCGCTTCAAGCGTATTCGCAATTCTCACCTGGTCGTGATTTGACAGGAAAAGTGCGTTGATTGCGTTTTCGTTGTTCTCTTTCATCTTCTTGTCATAGTTCATAACCTTCTTGACGATTGCTACGCCGTTCTGAGTTACAATGTTTTCAACAAACAAACCAGACGATTGAGCAAACTTGAAGGCAAACTGGCTGTCAATGCCAGACTTAAAGAGTTCCTGAATATCTGAATCGTCGGTCCAGTTTTCGCCGACCATATAGACGTCGGGATTTATCTCCTTGCAGGTGTCATAAAACCACTTCAAAAATGCAGTGCCGTCTGTGCTTTTATTTGTGTAATATTTGCAGGCGTCAAGTCTGAAACCGCCGACGCCTCTGTCAAGCCAGAATTTTGCAATTTTCTTGAATTCCTCACGTGTTTTTTCGGAATTGAGATTCCACTCAGGCATTTCCTGTGAGAAATTAGCTTCACACTGATAGCCGTTCGCAAGAGAAATTGTCGGAGTACCTGAGTCGAAGTAAGAGCTTTCGTGAATTTCAAAATATTCTGCATTTCCGTTGAGCTTGCCCTCGCTGACTTCTTCAACAGCCTTAGTAAAAAGCGGATTTTTTGAAGAAATGTGGTTGAGAACAAGGTCGATAATTACCTTAATTCCACGCTTGTCACACTCCGCAATCAGCTCGTCAAAATCCTCAAGAGTACCAAAATCGGGGTCAATGTCGTAGTAATTCTCAACATCATATTTATGATAGGACTTTGAAGGCATAATGGGAGTAAGCCAGATACCGTCTATGCCAAGGTCGTCACCGGTGTTCGGGTCGCCGTCATTGAGATAGTCGAGCTGAGAAATAATACCCTTCAAGTCGCCCACATCGTCTCCGTCGGAGTCACAGAATGAGTGAACGAAAATTTCATAGTAGTTGCGGTACTTGTCGTCCGAAGCGGTAGCAGTTATATTCTCAATCGGGTCTGCAACAGCAGCGTTTTCTGATTTTGAAGAGCCTGAGCTTTCCTGCGAATTACAGCCTGTGAGAACACACCCGCCGACAAGTGTAGCGCAAAGTAAAAGTGATAACAGCTTTTTCATAAGTTAATATCCTTTCATTTATAGTCATTTCGTTTTATGATTTAATATGATTATTTGCTTTGCAGGCTAAACCATATCATCATATTAAAAACAGGCGGCAGCCGATGACTGCCGCCCTAAAGAGCATAATATTAAATTAACCCTTAACGCCGCCGGCAGTAACGCCTTCAACGTAGTACTTCTGCATCTTGAGGAAGAGAAGTGTAATCGGAACGGCAACAACAACCGAACCTGCAAGGAACTGCTTATAGTATGTATTGATAAAGTCATTACTAAGCATCTTCTGCAAGCCGATAGCAACCGTATAGTTGTCAAGGTTATCACCCATAATAATCTTAGCAAGAATAAAGTCTGTCCAAGGTCCGATGAATGATGTAAGAACCGTGTAAACTACAATCGGTTTTGACATCGGAAGAATAATCTTCCAGAAAATCTGATTCTTTGTTGCACCGTCAATTGTTGCAGCTTCGTCGAGCGCCCTCGGAATCGTATCGAAGAATCCCTTTGAAATCTGGAAACCAAGACCTGCACCGCAGCTGTAGCAGATAACGAGAGCTACGAGTGTACCTGTAAGGTTCATAGCCTTTAACAGATAGTAAATAGCAATCATTGTCATAAAGCCGGGGAACATACCGAGAATCATACCAACATTCATAAACTTTTTACGTGCACTGAATCTCAAACGGCTGAATGCGTAACTTACCATAAGTACGGAAACCGTTGAAATGATACAGCTGAAAATAGCAACTACGAATGTGTTGAGGAACCATCTCGGGAAGTTGATGGAAGCGTTTCCGCCTGCACCGGTGAAGAGGTCAATGTAGTTCTGGAATGTCCACTCATGAGGAATGAGGTAGTCAACTGCGATAAGACCTTCTGCTCTGAAAGAGTGCATTACAAGGTAAACAAACGGAGAAATCCAGATAATACCTAAAATTGCAAGAATAAGATAAATGAGGCCGTTCGCAATGTGTCTTCTTAACTTATAACTTTTTATCATGAGAACGCCTCCTCATCCTTCATAGATTTAGAATTGTTGTAAATAAGCAGCGACAGAGTTGCGCATACTATAAATACAAGAATACCGATTGCCGCAGCAAGACCGTAGTCCTGTGAGCCCATAGTCAGGTTGAACAGCCATGTTACAAGGATATCGGTTCGACCTGCCTGATAGAACTGCTCCGTAGAAGGACCGCCGCCGGTAAGAAGGTAGATTACGTTGAAGTTATTGATGTTACCAACGAACTGTGTGATAAGCTGAGGAGTGGTAACGAAAATCATATAAGGAAGCGTAATCTTTGTAAATGTCTTTACAGGGCCTGCACCGTCGATACGTGCGGATTCGTACAAGTCCTCGGGGATATTCATAAGAATACCCGACATTGAAAGAATTGTGTACGGAATACCTACCCAGAGGTTTACAATAATTACCGTCAATCTCGCCATCAGCGTAGTACTGTTAAGGAACTGAATTTCCGGATTTACGCCGCCGTTAAAGTAGGAAAGCACAATATTGATAGCACCGTTTGTCTGGAGCATCTGATTCATAAGAAGGAGTGATACGAACTGGGGAACAGCGATTGCAATAACGAAAAGTGTTCTCCACAAAGCCTTGAACTTGATACCCTTCTTGTTAATCATAAGGGCAACTACCATACCGAGAATGTAGTTGGTAAATGTAGCAACTACAGCCCAGATTAATGTCCATTTAGTAAGTTCGATAAACGTTGTAGCCTTTGTTGCGCTGTCAACGAAGTTGAACAGTGAGCTGAAGTTATCGAATCCGACCCAGGTAAACAGTGTTCCCGGAGGAAGATGCTGCTGGTCGTAATTTGTAAACGCAATCAGAATCATAAATATCATCGGCATAATATTGAAAATGCCAATCATAAGCGTCGGGAATGAGAGAAGAGTAATGTGATACTTTCCGTCGAGGAATTCCTTTACATCGTGCTTAAGCGATGTGGGCTTTTCACCCTCGGCTCTCATAACCTGATGACGATATGCGTCTTTGATATTTGCAATATAAACCGCAAAAACAAGAATTGTAATTACGATTGAAAGTACCGAATAAAGCAGGATAAGCATTGAGTTGTCGCCGTAAACAGTTACGGGCATTCCAAGCTCGTTATAGCCCTGCGTTGTTGCCACTGTACCGAGTGTGGTGAACTTCTGTAAGTAAGTCCAGCCAAAGAAAATCATATAGAGTGCGTAGAGCACTTCTGTTAAGAAAAAGAGGATTCCTTTATAATATTTACCCTTGTGAATATCACCGAAACCAAATATTAAGTAGGAAAGTTTTGTAGCCCAGTCACCTTTAATAAAGGTAACTCCGTAATTTTTGAAGCCTTTGCCTATGCCTGTAAAAAATCCGACAATTGCATGACCGATTGCCTTGAAAAACTTAGCAAGTGCATGCGGAATGTTCAGAATAAATTTCTTAAAATTATGGGCAAACCTCTGGAACGGATTGAGCTGTTTGTATTCTACATATGTCATATGAGCTCTCCTTAATTAAAGTCTGCAAATCTCTCTTAAAATAACCTCAAAAGCGATAATGAGATTAATGTCAATACACCAAACGAATAATATCTTTTACTTACGCTTTTCATAATAACAAAACATTATTTGTTTGGTGTATATTTACGGAATTCTCCGCAGTTGTTACGAAAAAGCGTAATCACTTTTATTCGGGGCACCTTGCTTTTGCAAAGCGCCCCGAAAACAATACGTTATAAATTCAGGTCAGTAATCAATTAACCTTCATCACGAATGTTAGTAATTGTATCCTGGAGAAGCTTTCTTGTTGCATCAGCATCATCGGGGTTCCACTCTTCAGCAACGAGCTTGTTACCGAGGTTACCCATAGGAGTCCAGAATGTTGAAGCAATGTTAACCTGTGTACAGGAGTTCTGTGACTGATCCTTGATTGCGTTGAGAACAGGGCTTTCTGTAACGAGCTTATCCTGCTGAACGTTCTTGTTTGAAGGACCCCATCCGAGTTCTTCTGTTCTCTGCTTCTGGCACTCTTCGCCTGAGAGATAGAGAGCAAGAATCTGAGCTGAGTTGGGGAACTTTGAAGAGCCGTTAACGCCTATGTACTTATAACCGAACATTGAGACAAGCTGCTTGTCCTCACCGTCAACGTTGATTGTAGGAAGCTTAGCTGCGCCGAACTTGTCGCCGAGTGAATCCTGGTTAACCTTTGTATCCCAAGAACCGTCAACGCCTGCGCCGCAAGTGCCGTTCTTAAAGCCTGAAGCAACATTCTTTACGTTAAGTGAAGTAAATGTGCCCTTGTATTCCTTGATGAGCTTTGCGAATGCCTGTAATGTCTTAACAGCCTCGTCCTCATCGTAGTCAACAAATTTCTGTGTGATGCCGTCTTCTTCAAGACCGTCAATCTTTGCGCCTCCTGTGAAAGCGAAAGTACAAGCATAGAAGCCGTCGCCTGCGTCGAAGATGAACTTCTTGCCTGCCTTCTGACAAGCAGCAAGTGTACCCTCGAGAGTCTTAGCGTCTTCCTCTGTTACTACTGTGTTGTCATATACCATATAGTAACCGTTGTCGTTTGTTTCGGGATAAGCATAGAGTGTATCCTTTGATGTACCGGCTTTTACAGTGTCCTCTGAGTTCTCGGAAGTTACATAATCTTTAAAGCCCTTAGCTACGGGAGCGATAACGCCTGCGTCAACAAGCTTGTTGAGCTGGTCGCTCGGGAAGCTGAATACGTCTGCAGCAGCAGAAGCGTCGTTGAGCATCTGAGTAGCTGCGTCGCTTTCGCCCTGAGCAACAACTGTGATGTCGAATTTCTTTTCAGAATAAGCCTTCTTGAAATCTTCAATCTGCTGCTTAACAAGGTTTACAGCTGCGTCAGGAGCCCATACCTTGAGTTTGATGTTGTCCTCGTCACCGAAGTAAGCGTAGTCAACTGTTGATGAGTTAACACCTGTTGCTGTGCTTGAGCTTTCGCCCGAGTTCGATGAACCTGAATTTGTGTTTGATGACTCGCCGCCACCGCCGCAGCCTGCGAATGCAGTAGCAGTAAGAACACCGGCCATAAGAATGGCAAGAATCTTTTTCATTGGAATATCCCTCTTTCAAAAAATTTTTAAATTGTTTTTATGAAGCAAATTGCACAAAAGCAGATTTGTTCCACTACATAAATAATATCAAAAACGCAACGAAATTTCAACTACCTTTGTACTTTTTATCTATATTGTTAAAATTTAATTAAATTTTTGTACAGTATTACTTGTTTATAACGTTATTTTTACTTATCTTCTAAAATTAACTTTGATTTTTTGTTTATTTTGCTCATAAATAAATTGTGCAATATGCTCAATCAGATCTCGTTTCTGTTAATACAAACGTCATTTTTGTGTTATCAACTTCGCAAAACTTACGTAGGAAAACATAATTTTTAAAATTTTATAGTGAATTTTTACCAATTAGCAGTTTTGTTTTAAAAATCATGATTTTTTTCATAATGAAGTTGTATTAATCGGGAAAAATTGGTATAATTAAAAGTAATCAACTTAGTAATAATTTATTTTTCAGAAAACGGAGTGTTATTATGAAACTGTCTGATTTACTTGTTAATATTGAATACATTGCTCAAAACAGTGCAAACCCCGACATTACGGACATAATTTACGATTCACGCAAGGTCAGTGACGGCACTGCGTTTGTCTGTCTGAAGGGCTACACCAGCGACGGACATAAATATGCTAAGTCAGCCGTAGAAAAAGGTGCTGTTGCACTAATCATAAGCGACGAGCTTGATTTTGAAGTTCCGAAAAATGTTGCCGTAATCAAAACAGGAGATACAAGGCTTGCACTTGCGCTTATGAGCGCAGAATTTTTCGGAAATCCCGCAAAAGAGCTTAAAACCGTTGCAATAACGGGCACAAAGGGCAAAACTACCACAACTGCAATGGCAGCGGAAATTTTTGAGCAGGCAGGAATCAAGACAGGCACAATCGGCACGCTCGGCATTGTTTACGGCGGCAAAACCTACAAAACCAACAACACCACGCCCGAATCCTATGAGATTCAGAAGGCAATGCGTGATATGATTAACGCAGGCTGCGGTGCAATGGTGATTGAAGCGTCATCAATCGGACTCAAGCACAACAGACTTGCAGGCATTGAATTTGACGCAGGAATCTTTACAAACTTTTCCGACGACCACATCGGCGGAGTTGAGCACAAGGATTTACGTGAGTACCTCTACTGCAAGAGCCTTTTGTTCCGTCAATGCAGGCTTGCCGCTGCAAATATTGATGACGAAAAGTGGGAGGAAATCACAAAGGATGCAAGCGGTCCCGTTGTTACCTTCGGATTTTCCGAGCTTGCTCAGCTCCGTGCAAAGAACGAGCATCTTATTTCCGACAAAGGATTTCTCGGCGTTCACTTCGACACAGAGGGATTGAAAACGCTTTCGCTTGACGTCGGAATTCCCGGAAAATTCAACGTATACAACGCTCTTGCGGCAATATGTGCAGTTTCTTTCTTTGACATTCCCGACGAGGCTATAATTAAAGGGCTCAGGGCGGCAAAGGTCAAGGGCAGAGTTGAGCCTGTAAAGGTTCCCGGAAACTACACCTTGCTTATCGACTACGCACACAATGCGCTTTCAATGGAAAACGTGCTTACTACTCTGCGCCACTACAATCCCAACCGACTCATTACAATGTTCGGCGCAGGCGGCAACAGACCCAAGGTGCGCCGCTATGAAATGGGCGAGGTTTCGGGCAGACTCAGCGATTTATCGGTAATCACAGAGGACAATTCACGCTTTGAGGACGTAATGGACATTATTGAGGACATCAAGACGGGAATCAGCAAGACCGACGGAAAATACGTTGTCGTGCCAAACCGCAAGGACGCAATAAAATATTGTATGGAAAATGCACAAGACGGCGATATTATCGTGCTTGCAGGTAAGGGACACGAGGACTATCAGGAAATCAAGGGTGTCAAGTACCATATGGACGAACGTGAGTTGATTGCGGAAATCATTGACGAGCTTGCTAAGAAGTAAAATAAACAAAAATAGTTATCCCCTTAGCAAGCTAAACCATAATTTGTCGAGTGCCTCGACGGGCAAAATTAATGATTGTAGCGGCGAACTGTGTTCGCCATATTTCATAAATTGCGTTGCAATTTATGAAACGGGACGTCAAGGAAATTCCCCTATTAGGGGAAATGTCGCAAAGCGACAAAAGGGTTGCCGTTTTCGCAGAAAAGCCGTCCCCTACGGCAATACAGGAAACGTTTGTGTTTCAATCGTAGGGGACGGGTTCCTA
>DXYG01000008.1:31294-55317 GCA_019415925.1 Clostridiales bacterium | reverse complement strand
TTCGAACTCCGGACACCTTGATTAAAAGTCAAGTGCTCTGCCAACTGAGCTAATGAGTCAAATGGGGTGGAATGACGGATTCGAACCGTCGGTCTCCAGTGCCACAAACTGGCGCGTTAACCAACTACGCTAATCCCACCATATGGCGCGCCAAAAGGGACTCGAACCCCTGACCTACTGCTTAGAAGGCAGTTGCTCTATCCAGCTGAGCTATTGGCGCAGTTCTGAACAGCTATAGCTGTTTTCGTCAGCCTTTATATTATATCTATTCAGGGTGATTTTGTCAATACCTTTTTGAAGATTTTTTTAAAATGTCGGTTTTGTGCCAAATATGTCTGTAATTGAAATTATTCGTGTAAAATTTTACACCTTTCCGTATTTCTGTGCTAATGCGAGATTTCGGTATTCCTGTTCAAAAGTCACTTCCCTGATTAGCTTTACAAAATCAGGCAGGCTGTAAGGCTGATTTTCCGACAACAGTTCAATTTCAATCGTTGCTTTGTCACTCCAGAATGGATAAACGTCAAGCTCATAGTATGCGTTATTCCACACAATACAGTATCTATCCTTTGAAATTACGCCGGTAATATACCCTTTCTTGTTCATATACTCGTTATATTCTTTTTCGGAAATATAATTTTCAATTTCAATGCGCTTTATGTCGCTGATTTTGATTTTAACCGTTTTTATATATACCGCATTTTTCCCCTCTCCACGCTTTCTTATTCTGAAATATCCCTCATCGGGAGTTGTGAGATAAGCCTGAGTTATCGGGATTTTACGGCAGGTTTTTATGTTATTCAAAACATTCAAATCGGGATATTCAATCAGAAATTTTCTTTCTATTTCATAATGCTTCGGTATTCCGAGAAAAGACAGAATCTCGGTCATCAGTCGTTCA
The DNA here is from genome assembly GCA_019415925.1 of Clostridiales bacterium. Lineage (GTDB taxonomy): Bacteria > Bacillota > Clostridia > Oscillospirales > Acutalibacteraceae > Ruminococcoides. The sequence goes on along the minus strand of DXYG01000008.1, from coordinate 54,416 downwards.
AGTTTTTTGTCAAATGAAGTGGAATTGTCAATTACTCGCAGATGCGGCGTACCTGTCCAGACAGAAAGTATCTCTTCATCAAGCTTTTTAGCTTGCTCTATGCTTTCGCTCCGAGCTTTGTTGTTTGATAAATTATATGAGCTTTCTGCACCGTCTGCGGCAGTTACAAGGTGAAAAACTGCATCGTATGAATTGCGGATTATATCCTCATTAGCACCGTTCAGTGAAGAATATCGGTCAAATTCTTCCTGAGTAACAAAGGCTTTATTATCAAGCAACCCCCTGTCAAACAGCATTACCACTCTGTCGCAAAGCATCTTTTTTGCAAGCTCGGTTTTTTCATTTTCTTCAGCTAATTCAAGCTCAAACAAAAGCTTGTGAAATTCGTAACGTCCCATATTCTGCGGAGTTTTACCGCTTAAAATTAGCTTTGTTGCACGTTCCTCAGTTGTTATAACCTCTATTCCCTGCTCCCTCAGCTTTTTTGAAACATAAGAAAGGGCAGTGCTTTTTCCTGAGCAAGGTCCTCCTGTGAGGACAATTTTAATTACTTCTGCCATAGCGCACCTCGTTATTGAAATTGATACTAATATTATTGTCATTTTCCAACAGTTATTATATCTTTTCAGAGTATAATTTTAATTCTATTTTGTAATTATTTCCACTCTTTGCGGCAATATGCGGCTCAATTTTCAATTTTAGACTGAAATATAGCCGTTCAGCGTTGACAAAACATACATTAAAGTGCTAAAATAATTCTGCACCTTTTAAGGGTTTTGTATATATTTCGAAAGGAAGTAATGTAAATGGAAAAGCAAAACATTGACTGGTCAAATCTTGGCTTTGGCTATATGCCTACAGGCGAAAGATTTGTATCAAACTACAAGGACGGCAAGTGGGACAACGGCATTATGACCGAGGACGCTACCGTCACAATGAGTGAGTGTGCAGGTGTTTTGCAGTATGCCCAGACTTGTTTTGAGGGTATGAAAGCTTACACAACCTGCGACGGCAGAATTGTTGTGTTCCGTCCCGACCTCAACGCCCAGAGAATGGAAGACAGCTGCAAGCGTCTTGAGATGCCTGTATTCCCAAAAGAGGATTTTGTTGAGGCTGTATGCAAGGTCGTTAAGGCAAATTCCGATTTTGTACCTCCTTACGGCACAGGTGCTACTCTTTATATCCGCCCCTATATGTTCGGTTCAGGTCCTGTTATCGGCGTTAAACCGTCAGAGGAATATCAGTTCAGAATTTTTACAACTCCTGTTGGTCCTTACTTCAAGGGCGGTGCAAAGCCTATCACAATTAAGGTTTCCGATTTTGACAGAGCCGCTCCTCACGGCACCGGTCACATCAAAGCAGGTCTTAACTACGCAATGAGCCTTCACGCAATTGTTACTGCTCACGCAGAGGGCTTTGACGAGAATATGTACCTTGACGCCGCAACACGCACTAAGGTTGAGGAAACAGGCGGTGCAAACTTCCTGTTTGTTACTAAGGACAACAAGATTGTTACTCCTAAGTCCGACAGTATTCTTCCCTCTATCACACGCCGTTCGCTTATGTACGTTGCAGAGCACTATCTCGGTCTTGAGGTTGAGCAGAGAGAGGTTTACTTTGACGAGGTTAAGGACTTTGCAGAATGCGGTCTTTGCGGTACTGCGGCAGTTATTTCACCTGTCGGCAAGATTTACGACCACGGCAAGGAAATCTGCTTCCCGAGCGGTATGGACGAAATGGGTCCGACAACCAAAAAGCTTTATGAAACACTTACAGGCATTCAGATGGGCAAGCTTGAAGCTCCCGAAGGCTGGATTAAGGAAATTAAGTAATAATTCATCTTACATAAAACAACTGTATGTCTTTCGACATACGGTTGTTTTGGATTTATTATAAAAAAACCGCCCCATAACGGAGCGGTAAATTTTTAATCAGTCAGCTGAATAAGGAAGTAATGCAAGGTGACGAGCACGCTTGATTGCTACTGTAAGCTCACGCTGATGCTTTGCACATGTGCCTGTTACACGGCGGGGAAGAATCTTTCCTCTCTCTGACATATAACGGCGAAGACGTGCGATGTCTTTGTAGTCGATATGTTCAACCTTATCAACGCAGAAGCCGCAAACCTTCTTGCGAGCCTTTCTGCCACGGTTCATAGGTCTGTCTGCCATAGTGAAGTTCTCCTTTCAATGAGAATTATTTAAACTAAAGTTGTAATTAAAACGGTAAGTCGTCGTCAAGGGGCATATCCTGAAAATCTGAATTTGCTCCGCTCTGATAAGAAGCAGGCTGCTGAGCAGGTGCTTCCTGCTGATATGACTGATTTCCGCCGTATGACTGGCTGCCATAGCCCTGATTTCCATAGATCTGGTTTGCGCCGTACGACTGGTTGTATCCGCCTGAATTGTCACGGCGTTCACCTGTGAACGATACGCTGTCAGCGACAACTTCGACAACATAACGGTTAGTACCGTCCTTAGCCTGATAGGTACGGCTTTGCAATTGACCGTCAATTGCAATCATTGAACCCTTGCCGAAATAACGGCAAACAAATTCTGCCTGATTTCTCCAACATACAATATCAAAGAAATCTGCCTTGCGTTCTTCGCCCTGCTTTACATAACTACGGTCAACGGCAATTCTGAAGCTTGTAACGCTTACACCTGTTCCTGTTGTCTTTAATTCAGGGTCAGAAACGAGTCTGCCCATCAAAATAACTCTGTTTAACATTTTGTAATCCTTTCGTAATTCGGGACAAGCCCTACAATGTGATTATTCGTCTTCCTTTTTGATGATGAGTGAACGCATTACGCCGTCTGTGATTTTGTAGATACGGTCGAGCTCTGCAGGGAACTCAGCTGTGCTTTCAAAATCGAAAAGTACGTAATAGCCTTCGCTTTCCTTGTTGATGAGGTAAGCAAGCTTTCTCTTGCCCCATTCGTCAACATTCTTTAAAGTGGCATTCTTTTCAATGAGAGCCTTGAACTTTTCAACGATAGCCTGAATACCTTCTTCGCCCTTTTTCATTGAAATAATCATTACGGTTTCGTAATTTGCTGTAATTGCCATTCTATTGCACCTCCTTCTGGACATTATGGCGGCTTGTGCCGCAAGGATTTGTTGCACAATGCAACAGTCTTATTATACCATAAAATGCAGGCTTGTCAACAATTTTTTCTTTTCTGCTAAAAATTTTCCTGCGAAATATAGTCGAAAAACTGATTTTTAAAGTCTTTATATTTTCTCTGAGAAATTTTTACTTTTATACTTTCACTATTATTCTTTTTAAGAACAATAGTGTCTTTATCAAGTCGTTCAATATTCTCAAGATTTACTATGTAGCTGTAATGCGGCTGTGCAAAATAAGCGTTTGGTAAAATATCTTTCCATTCGGAAATCGACTTGTCGCTGATTATTTCATCATTTTTGGTAACTACAAGCGTTTTTCTCTTATGAATAGTGATATAAAGGATGTCACGCACATATATGCGCTGTGCCGTTGAGCCATCGGTCAGCAACACTCTTGTGTTTTCGTTGTAAAATCTGATTGCAGAATCAAGTCCGCTGAAAATTCTTTCTCTGTCAGGCGGTTTCGGCAAAAATCTGAACACATGCAAATCCATTGCGCTGTCAAGATAACCCTGATGCGAGGTTATGACAAAAACTATTGTATTGGGATTAAAAGTTAAAAGGTGCTTAGCAACGTCAAGTCCGCTGTATTTTGGCATTTCAACATCAAGAAATGCTATGTCAAAAGGTGTTTTGTCTGCAACAACTTTTGCGCTGTCGGTTTCACCGGTAATATCAGCAGATATATTATGCTCGCTGAAATATTCGGAAACCATTTTTTTGATTGAATCAACTGCAAAGATTTCGTCATCGCAAATTAAAACACGCAATAAAAACACCCTTTAATACAAACAAAATATACTAAACGCTTTTTCTGACCGTTCTTACAAACTCGGCGGTCTTTTCCCTGCTCTTGCCCGTCTTGGATTCGTTTTCAACACTCGAGCTTACATCAACTATATCGGGATTGAGAATTTCAATCGCATCGGTTACGTTTTTACAATCAAGTCCGCCTGCGAGTATAAAGAACTTGTTATCGTGAGGAATATTTCTGAGGATATTCCAGTCAAATGTCTTTCCGCTTCCCGGTGATGCGGCGTCAAAAACATATCCGCAGACGTTCTTGTTTTTCTCATAAACACAGACTTTATCAATATCGCTGACATTGAACGCTTTAAAAACGGGAATCTGAGAATTATCAATAACCGAGCTTTCAACCTCACCGTGCATCTGAATAAAATTGAAACCGCATTCAGCAATTTCGCTGACCTGCTGTGCTGTAGGACAAACGGTGACTGCAACGGTTTTTATTCTTTTGTCAAGTAACGATAATAGGTTGGCGGCAGTATGTGCGGAGATGTTGCGTCTGCTCTTTGGGAAGAACATTACAAAGCCTGCATATTCGGGCAGAAATTCATTAAGAATTTCTACGTCCTCACGACAGGTTATTCCGCAGATTTTTATTTTAGTCATAGTATCACCACAAATTGACTTTAACATATTGATTATAGCATATGATTTTGCTCTGTTCAAGGAAACACCTCAATATATTATTAATTTTACATAATCAATATAATTCATTATACAAATCTATTAAGCTCTGCGCTATATTCATAACCGATTGAGGAAAGCTTTGTTCTGATTTCGTTTTCATCAACGGAGAGCGACTTTGCAAGCTCCTCAAGTGACGGGTAATTATCACGAAGCTGTGTATTTATGTAGGATAAAAGTATTACGGGGTCGGTTGGAATTGACATAAATATACTTCCTTTCATTTTTGATTAATTATATGACTTTTTCATTAGAATGTCAAAGATTTGCCTGCGGTAAAGCATTGCGCTATGCGCAATTATTATGCTATAATAAGAAAAATGGAGGTATGTTTTATGATAATTTTAGCTTCGGCTTCGCCACGCAGGCAACAGCTTTTGTCGCTTATCTGCGATAATTTTTCGGTTGAGCCTGCCGATATTGACGAAACAATTGAAAAGGAAATTGAGCTTGAAAAAAAGCCCGAATATCTCGCCGTTAAAAAAGCAAAGCATATTCAGGACAACAAGCACTTTGATGATATTGTAATCGGCTGTGATACAGGGGTATTTCTTGACGGAATTATGCTCGGCAAGCCGAGCTGTGAAAGTGACGCCGAAGAAATGCTGCGCAGACTGTCGGGCAGAAAGCACAAGGTCATTACGGGCTGTGCGTTGCTGTACAAGGACAGATGTATTTCATTTTCGCAGACAACAGAAGTTGAATTTTTCGAGCTTACAGACAAGGAAATTGCAGATTACATTAAAACGGGAGAGCCGATGGACAAGGCAGGCGCATACGGTATTCAGGGCAAAGGCACTGCGCTTGTAAAGGGAATTGTCGGTGATTTTTACAATGTTGTCGGGTTGCCTGTTGCTATGCTTAATAAAAAGCTCAAAGAGATTATTTATCATAGCGTCATCAAAAATATTTTCTTCAAGAATCGACTTGAAACTTTCATACTTGCTGTTATATGATGCTAAAACAAAAAAGCTAAATCCGGCAGAAAATAATAAACCGACAAATAATCTGTATTCACCCTTTAAAATTACAATTAAAAGTGAAACGACAAATAAAATCAGCGGTATCGGCAAAAACAGATATGCATACATCATAGGTCTTGACCTTATTGTAAGCTCAGTATATCCGTCTTTTGCAATCACCTTTCCGCAAAAACGAGGGTTAAATCCGTCTTTATACCAATTGCCAAATTCGGACATAAAATGAATTTCAAAGGTATTTGATTTAAAACTGCCCTCGAACAAGTCGTTATGCCCATTTAATTTATTTGAAAAAACTGTTTTGGATTTTATTCTGCCAAGCACTTCTTCAGGCGGCAGGTCGATTTTATATGTAAGTTTCTTAAGCCAGTCAATAAGCATTTTCATTCTCCTTAAAATTGGCAACTACAGTGAGTGACGAGGGCGTCGCTCGCTACAATAATACATATAAGTTTTCTATATATCGTATCAAAAAACGGACTGCAACAGATTATCTGAATGCAGTCCGTTGTTTTTTGAAATTACCTCAATTATACCTGCTGGCAAACAGCGTTAATTGACTCGGGAATATCATCTTCTGATGCAGAGATGAGAAGAACGATATTTGTTGAAGAAGTTTCGGAAAGCTCCTGAAGCTTCTTTGTAAAGTCCTCAAGTCCTTCGAGTGCTTCGGGGCAAATCTTGAATGTAGAGTCAACGAGAATGTCGGTAACATCGTAGTTGCCTGCGCAGATACCGCTGATAAAGCCGTAAAGCATATCGTAACCCTCAACAAGATACTGCTCTGTGTCGATAAGTCTTGCCTTGTGAGTTACGTCGTAAGTAAGCTTTGAGCCCTTTTCAATTACAACGACGTTGCCCGAAGAAGCGGCAACAGCCTCGTTTGCAAGAGCGATAAGCTTCTTTGTTTTTCCTGTTCCTTTTTTTCCGATAAGTAAAGTAACCATAATAAAATCCTCCGGTGTATTATACTTTAAAAAGAAATTATTTGAGTCTTGCTTCAAGAGCAGCCTTCTGGTCTTCATATCCGGGCTTGCCGAGCAGAGCAAACATATTCTTCTTGTAGCTTTCAACGCCGGGCTGATTGAACGGATTTACTCCGAGCATATATCCCGAAATAGCGCAAGCCTTTTCAAAGAAGTAAATAAGATAACCAAGCTCTGTTTCGTTCATCTCGGGTACGTTGAGAACAATGTTGGGAACTCCGCCGTCGTTGTGAGCGAGTACGGTACCCTCAAATGCCTTCTGATTGACAAAGCCCATTGTCTTGCCCGAAAGGAAGTTAAGACCGTCAACGTTTGTCGGCTCTGTACCAAGAGTAACTTCTTTTTTACATTTATCAAAGAGAACAACAGTTTCAAACATTGTACGTCTGCCGTCCTGAATGTACTGACCGAGTGAGTGAAGGTCGGTTGAGAAGATAACGCTTGCAGGGAAAATGCCCTTGTTATCCTTGCCCTCGCTCTCTGCAAAGAGCTGCTTGAACCACTCGGACATCATTGTGTAGGCAGGCTCGTAGGAAACCATAACCTCCATTACCTTGCCCTTGCGGTAAAGAATGTTGCGGATTGCAGCGTACTTATAGCAGTCATTTGTCATTAAATCGTCATTGTCAAGCTCTTTCTGTGCTGTTGCAGCACCCTGCATAAGTGCGTCAATATCGGCTCCCGAAACAGCAATCGGTAAAAGACCTACGGCTGTTAAAACAGAGAAACGTCCGCCAACGTCGTCGGGTACTACAAATGTTTCGTAGCCCTCTTCGTCTGCAAGAGCCTTGAGTGTGCCCTTAGCCTTGTCGGTTGTGCAGTAAATACGCTCTCTTGCGCCGTCCTTGCCGTACTTTTTCTCAAGCATTTCACGGAATACTCTGAATGCGATTGCAGGCTCAGTTGTTGTGCCTGACTTGGAAATCATATTAACAGAAACGTCCTTGCCCTCGCAAAGTTCCATAATCTCTGCAAGTGCAGAAGAACTGATAGAATTACCTGTGAAGAAAATCTGCGGTGTGTCCTTGCAAGTAAGGTTATAATTCTGAGAATTTAAAAATTCAATTGCAGCACGAGCGCCGAGGTATGAACCGCCGATACCGATTACGATGAAAACGTCGGTATCCTTTTTAATCTTTTCAGCGGCAGCCTTGATTCTTGCAAACTCTTCCTTGTCATAATCTGTGGGAAGATTGAGCCAGCCGAGAAAATCATTGCCGAGTCCCGAACCCTCGTGAAGAGTTTTGTGGGCAGCCTTTACTTCTGCTGCAACGCCTTCATACTCGTGGTCATTGATAAAATCTCTTAAATACTTGTCTGTTAGTTTAGTTGCCATTTATAATTCCTCCAAAATTCTTATTCGGAATAATAAAATATGTATCCTCCGATATAAGTACCTTTGTTGTTTTATTATACTATAATACAAGTATTTTTGCAAGGTCAATTTGTCAAAATTTATAATGAAATTAGAGAATTAAAAAGAACGCCGAATACCGAGCCAAATGAAACCTCCTGTACAGAGCTTGCTGCGGTAATATCGCACGTCTTTATCGTCTTGTTATCAATACTGTAGGTAAGCGTACCGAGCTTCTGATTTTCCTTTATCGGAGCTGTTATGCTTTCGGGCAAATCAATCGTCGTTTTTATTTCAACATTACTGCCCTTATCTACAACGACTTTAGAAGAAGTATCGCAGTTTAATTTGACGGTATTATCCATACCACCGTCAACCTTCAGTTCAAGCGGCATATCGTCGGGTAATTTTAATTCCCTGACAGAAATATTTGCGAATCCGTAATCAAGCAGTGCCGCTGCATCGGAGAACCTCTCCTTGCCTGTTTTACAGCCGAGGACTACTGCAACAAGCGACACATCTCCCCTCTTTGCAGACGCAGACATACAACAGCCTGCATCGTTGGTGGTACCTGTTTTGAGTCCCGTTATGCCGTTGTAGGTTTTAAGAAGTTTGTTTGTATTTACAATCTGGGTTTTACCGTCCCTTAAATTATCAATCCAGATTGACGTGTAATCAAAAATCTTTTCGTGCTTCATAAGCTCCCTTGACATAATTGCTACGTCATATGCAGACGTAACGTGTCCGTCCTCGTCAAGACCGTTGCAGTTTTTAAATACGGTATCATTCATTTTAAGCTCTTTTGCACGTTTATTCATCTGCTCAATGAACGCTTCCTCACTGCCGCTTATGTACTCGGCAAGTGCAACAGCCGCATCGTTTGCGGAGGCAACAACAGTTGCTTTTATCATATCGTCAGCGCTCATTGTTTCGCCTGTTTCAAGCCATATGTCACTTCCGCCCATTGATGCGGCATGCTCCGAAGTAGTTATAGTATCGTCAAGCGAGAGCTTTCCGCTGTCTATTGCTTCAAAAACAAGCAGTAAGGTCATAACCTTTGTGACAGAAGCACAGGGGCGTTGCTCGTGTGAATTTTTCTCAAAAAGAATTTTACCTGTTGATGTTTCCATAAGTAAAGCTGACGGAGCTGTAATGCTGTCAGCAGAAACTGCGTTCACTTTTACAGGAAACACCACCGTAAGCATCAACGCAAAGCAAAGCGTGGTTGAGATAATAACCTTCTTAAACATAAAAAACACCTCGTTCAATAATATGAACAAGGTGTTATTTGTATGAATTATCCTATTATTTAAGGAAAGGAAGACTGCGAACGATAGGTGCCTCAACAGACTTGTTTGAGCAGGTCTGGAAGAAGCAGATAATCGCAACTACTTCGAGAATAACATTACATACCATACCGGCTATAAACACAATACAGGTCCATGCAAGAACAACTGAAATAATGCTGACAAGAACTGCTGTAATTGAAATTTTAAGTGACTGCTTGATGTGGAATGAAAGGTAGGGTGAGTTTACTGAGCTTCTTGCAAGAAGAGCAACAATAATGCCTACGATACCCATTATGTAGCAAAGGATAGCAAAAATCTTGTTATCGTGTACATCCTGCGGATCAAATTCTGCAGTGTGGTCATAAACATTTACAACAGGTGCCACGGGCTGTGCATAATTCGGCTGTGCGTTATTCTGATAAACATTCTGCTGAGGCTGTGGATTAGCGTTCTGGAACGAAGTACCGCAATTTGTGCAGAACATAGCGTCATCAGAGAGCTGTGTGTTACATTTTGGACAAGTTTTCATTTTTTTATAAACCTCCGATAAAATAATTGTATGTCAGTAATAAGTATATTACTTTACATATTAAATAATGACCGATAATTTAGTCAATCAGGCATACTGCGTGGGCAGAAATACCTTCAAGCCTGCCTGTAAAACCGAGCTTTTCTTCCGTTGTAGCCTTTACGCTGACAGAAGATATATCAATATTGCAGGCCAAGGCAACATTTTCTCTCATTGAGTAGATATAATCCTTAAGCTTTGGCTTTTGGGCAATCAATGTTGAGTCGATATTGACGATTTTGTAGCCGTTATCGGCTAAAACTCTGCACACCTCTTTTAAAAGAAGTATGCTGTCTGCGCCCTTGAAGGCTTCATCTGTATCGGGAAAAAGCTTTCCTATATCACCGAGAGCCGCCGCTCCGAGCAGAGAATCCATAATTGCGTGAACAAGGACGTCTGCATCGGAATGTCCGAGCAAGCCGAGTTCAAACGGAATTTCAACTCCGCCGAGGATAAGCTTTCTGTTTTCTGTTAATTTATGAACGTCATATCCGTGACCTATTCGCATAGATTTCACCTTGAAAATAGATAGTTTATGCGGACACGGCACGCCGTGTCCCTACGAAATTATAATAAAAGTCTGAAGCTGAATCAATTAACCGACTTATAGCCTTGATTTCAAAATGCTTTCGGCAATTACAACGTCAATTGGTGTGGTGAGCTTGATATTCTCTACACTGCCCTTTACGACCTCAACTTCACCGCCCATATTCTCTATAAGCGAGCAGTCGTCAGTAAAGTTTATAACATTGTCGCCTGCATTTTCAAGGGCAAATTTGTACAATTCACATTCAAAAACCTGCGGCGTCTGAACGGCACGGAGCTGTGAACGCAGGGGTGTGCTTTCGATTTTATTGAAACCGTCTACGATTTTGATTGTGTCGGTTACAGAAGTTCCGAGAGTTGCCGCACCTGTTTCAAAAGCAGCCTCAACAACACGCTGAATTTCTTCAACAGTAATCAACGGACGTGCACCGTCGTGAATAGCGTAGTATTTTGCATTTTCATTTGCCGCCTCAACGCCGTTGCGAACACTCTCTGCACGTGACTCACCGCCAAGCACAAGGTTGCTTACCTTTGAAAAGCCGTTTTCGTCAACAATGGACTGAATACGCTCTTTGTCCTGTTCACGGCATACAACGATAATTTCCTTAATAAGATAGCAATTCTGAAAAGCTTTCAGGGTGTATTCAATTGCGGGGCGTGACAAAAGCGGAATAAACTGCTTGCTGTCGGCAATGCCCATTCTTACCGAGCCGCCTGCCGCTACAATTATAGCAGAAACATAAGCTGACATAATGTACCCTCCGTTAAGTTATTCAACTTAAACTTTATCAAAAGCCTGTTTTAAGTCGTCGATTAAATCATCGACATTTTCAAGTCCGACTGAAAGACGGATGAGGTCGGGTGCAACACCTGCTTCAATGAGCTGTTCCTCGGTCATCTGACGGTGAGTATGGCTTGCAGGATGAAGCAGACAGGTCTTTGCATCTGCAACATGAGTTGCAATTGCGGCAAGCTTTAAGCTGTCCATAAACTTGATTGACTGCTCTCTTCCGCCTTTTAAGCCAAAAGCAAGGACGCCGCATGAGCCGTTCGGAAGATATTTCTGAGCAAGGTCATAATACTTGTCACCATCAAGGTTGGGATAATCAACCCACGCAACCTTTTCGTTTGATTTGAGAAACTTTGCAATTGCGAGCGCATTTTCACAGTGACGCTGCATTCTTACGTGAAGCGACTCAAGTCCGTTCATAAGGTAAAAAGCATTCTGCGGTGACTGGATTGAGCCGAGATCACGCATAAGCTGTGAAGTAGCCTTTGTTATATAACCGAGCTTTCCGAATTTTTCGGCATAAACAATGCCGTGATATGAGTCGTCGGGAGTTGTAAGTCCGGGATACTTGTCAGCGTGAGCGAGCCAGTCAAAGTTGCCGCTGTCAACGATTGCACCGCCGACACCGACTGCGTGACCGTCCATATATTTTGTTGTGGAATGAGTTACAATATCTGCTCCCCACTTTATCGGCTGACAGTTAATCGGAGTTGCAAAGGTGTTGTCAACGATAAGCGGAACACCGTGAGAATGTGCAAGACGAGCAAACTTTTCAATGTCGAGCACGGAAACCGTAGGATTAGTTATAGTTTCACCGAAAACAGCTCTTGTGTTGGGCTTGAAAGCCTTTGCAAGCTCTTCTTCGGGAAGATTCTGGTCAACGAATGTGCACTCAATTCCCATTTTCTTCATCGTAACGCCGAGCAGATTGAATGTGCCGCCGTAAATTGATGAGGAAGCTACAATGTGACTGCCTGCTTCGCAGATATTGAACAGTGCAAAGAAGTTTGCAGCCTGACCGCTTGATGTGAGCATTCCTGCAACACCGCCCTCTAAATCAGCAATTTTGGCTGCTACAGCGTCATTTGTGGGATTCTGAAGTCTTGTGTAGAAATATCCGCTTGCTTCAAGGTCAAAAAGTTTGCCCATTTCGTCGGATGTATCATATTTGAATGTTGTGCTCTGATAAACGGGTAGCTGTCTTGGCTCTCCGTTTTTTGGTTCGTAGCCTGAGTGCAGGCATTTTGTTTCAATTTTCATTATATACTAACTCCATTATTTAAAATCAAATTTATGTTCTTATGAGAAAAGACCTTTTATGAAGCCTGTTATAAAGTCCGTTCCGTATATTACCAATGCAAAAATGATTATCAAAAAAGCGGCTGATACTATTCGTACTATCATACGCTTTTTAGAATCCATTTGTTCAAATTCTTCCGGTTCAGCGTTATATTCAGAATTACTGTCAGGTTCTTCGATAATTTCCTCTTCGCCCTCTTTTATTGCGCCGATTCCGACACACACGTCATATGCTTTTTCATAAGCAGAATAAGGCACTACAATATCCCTGTATGACATATCGTAGCCTGTTACTGCCTCAGCAGAAGATGTGTATTTCTGCACAATACTGTCGCAGGGAATTCCGCTGTCCTCAAGAGCAGTTGTTATTCTCTGAAGTTCAAAGCCGCCTGCGGAAATCAAATAAACAGGTGTATTTTCTTCGGTAATTTCATAAAGAGGCTTTTTGCAGGCAATGCATGATTCCTCATTGTCGTTGTGCAGATGTTTGCATTTTTTACAATATTTCATAATAAAGCCTTTCAATTGCCTTTCTTTAAACAAATTTATACAATACATTATAATATTATCATAAAATTCTTGATGTATCAATACCCGAAATAATATTTATATAAATGTTTTAACTTATAAAAAGGTAATTAACTTATCTGCTATTGATTAATTCGGTATTTATGATAAAATAATATCGTTGCCACTCCCTATTCCGGCAAAGGAGGGAGGGTTCTTCTTTGGATAATATATTCGTTTCATTTTTCCTTTCCGTTGCGGCAAGCATAATCGCCTATTATGTTTGCAAATGGCTGGATGGAAAGAAGTAAATGGCAACCAACCTAAGGTTTAAGCCGCCTTGCAAAAAACGGAATAGAAAAACCCGACGTTGGCACACGTCGGGTTTTTCGCTTGGCTGTCCTTTGGACTATTCGTTTCATTTTGCCTAAGCATATTATATCATATGCTCTCGGCTATTTCAAGTATATGCAGACAAAAATTATTTATACTCAAACTCTCCCCCGAAAAATCGGAGGAGCTTATTTGTTAAAATATTAAACGGGGTGAACCATATTTTCTTTGTCAAGCTTGTCGCCGTTGATGCCGACTTTAGCATTTCTTCTCTTTTCAAAGAAGTCAAGGGCAACCTTCGGGAACTGTGCGTATGAAAGAACGTCCTCAGGCTGTTCCATCCACTCGGAAATTTCGCTTCTGAGCTTATCAAGCTCGGGCTCAAGTAAATCGGCAGGACGGCAGTTGATAACCTTCTTGTCGCCGATAATCTTCTTCTGGAATTCAGGGTCAATAGGCATTGGTGTTGTGCCGTATTCGCCTGCTACAAGACCTTTGAACTCGTTTGTGCACATTTTGTAGCGTTCGCCAGTGATTACGTTAAATACAGCCTGTGTGCCTACAATCTGTGATGTGGGAGTTACAAGAGGCGGATAACCCGAATCCTCTCTTACTCTCGGAACTTCCTCCAGCACCTTATCGAGTTCGTCCTCTTTGCCTGCCTGCTTAAGCTGTGAAAGCAGGTTTGAAAGCATACCGCCGGGAACCTGATAGATGAGTGCTTTTGCGTCTGTTGCAAGCATCTTGGGGTCGAGAAGTCCCGATTCAATATACTTTTCACGAAGCGTCATAAAGTAAGCACGGATTTCTGCAAGTGCTTTAATGTCAAGACCTGTATCATATTCAGTACCCTGTAATGCGGCAACCATTGACTCTGTAGGAGCGTGTGATGTACCGAGTGCGAGGGGGCTGATTGCTGTGTCTATACCGTCTGCACCTGCTTCAACGCCCTTTAACAGACACATTGACGCAAGACCTGATGTGTAATGAGTGTGGAGCTGTAAGGGCATTTCGGGAAGAGCTGTCTTGATAGCCTTTACAAGGCTTTCTGTCTTTGAAGGTGTAAGCAGAGCCGCCATATCCTTGATGCAGATTGAGTCAGCGCCTGCATCTGCAATTCTCTTAGCATATTCAACATAGTACTCATCTGTGAAAACAGGACCTGTTGTGTAGCTGATTGCAACTTGAGCGTGACCGCCCTCTTTTTTGGCAGCCTTTATAGCTGTCTGTAAATTCTTGATATCATTGAGAGCGTCAAAAATACGGATAATGTCTATACCGTTTGCGATTGAACGCTGAACAAGGTATTCAACACAGTCGTCGGCATAGTGACGGTAACCGAGCATATTCTGACCTCTGAAAAGCATCTGGAGCTTTGTGTTGGGACAATGGTCTTTTATTATACGGAGTCTTTCCCACGGGTCTTCATTAAGGAAACGAAGGCAAGCGTCATATGTTGCTCCGCCCCAACATTCAAGTGAATAATAACCGATTTTGTCAAGCTTATCAAGAATGGGGAGCATTTCCTCTGTTGTCATTCTTGTAGCTATAAGTGACTGATGAGCGTCACGCAGGGCAGTTTCGGTGATTTTAATTTTCTTTGCCATTTTGGACATCCCTTTCGTCAGTTATTAATTAGTTAAGAGTTACTAAAACCTTACCTGAGTCAACAGACTCGCCCTTTGCAACGTCTACTGTAGCAACAGTGCCGTCCTGAGGAGCCTTTACGGGAGTTTCCATCTTCATAGCTTCGATAAATACGAGGTCGTCGCCTGCCTTAACAGCCTGACCTGCGGAAACTACTACGTTTACAACAGTACCGGGCATAGGAGCTTTAACAACAACTGAGCCTGCTGCGCCTGCGGGAGCGGCGGGCTTTGCAGCGGGAGCAGGTGCTGCAGCGGGAGCAGCTGCTGGTGCTGCCGGAGCGGAAGATGAACCGAGTTCTTCAACCTGAACGTCATAAGCTGTGCCGTTTACTGTAATTCTTAAATTCTTCATTTTTATTTCCCCTTTATTTTAACAAGTTTGTTGTTTAATAATTAACGCTTGAGTAAAATTTAATTGCTGGTTTTTTCAGGAACGACACAAGGGTCATTCCCTACAATTAAATGAAAATAAATCAGATAGTGGAATGTTTCTTTGAGAGAGTGGGAACACGCTTGCCCGAAAGCATATCGAGTGCAGAAATGAGAGTCTGGCGGAGCTGTCCTTCTTCAACGATTCCGTCAACGTAACCGTTCTGAGCGGCGTTAAAGGCTGAGAGATTTTCTTCTGCAAATTTCTCCGCAGCAGCGCTCTGCTGTTCAACGGGAACTTTCATTGTTTCGGGAGCCATAATGAATGCTGCCGCCTCAACATTTACAGGTGAAATTACTGCCTCGGGAAGTGCGTAAACAACGTCTGCGTTTGCGCCTGTGCCTGCGAGTGCGATATAAGCCGAGCCGATAGCCTTGCCTGTTACTACTGAAATCTTTACTGTTGTAGCCTCTGCATAAGCTGATGCAGCCTTTGCGGCACACTTGATTGACTTGAAACCGGAGCAGTTAACAAATGAAATTACGGGAAGTGAGAAAGCGTCGCAGAAACGAACAAACTTTGCAACCTTAGTTGTTGACTTGCAGTCGAGCATACCGCCCTTTGTTGCTACAATACCTACAACCTGTCCGCCAAGACGTGCAAGACGAACGTTTGCGTTTTCACCGTAATTATTGTAAAGCTTAACCTTGCTGTTTCCGTCGATTGTTCTGCTTACGATACAACCGCAACCGTCATCAGCAGGAGCTTCTTCAAATGACTGGGGAGCCATATTGAGGTTATTGGAAGGAAGATAGAGCATAAGATCTTTAGCCATTTCAATTGCTTCCTGAGTATCCTTTGCAATCATAGCGGCAATACCGTTTTCGGCATTGTATTCAGCACTTGAATTCTCGCCTGTTACAGAGAGTGAAAGCTGTGCTTTTTCGCTCATAATAACAATATCTGCGCTTACTGCGTTGAGTGCAGATGTTCCGAGGCAGGTTCCTAAAACTACTGAAATCTGCGGAACTACGCCTGAAAGAGAAGCGGCGCTGTTGAGAACCTCACCGCAGCCTGCCAAAAGCTCTGTGCCCTGTGAAAGTCTGCCTCCGACGCTGTCGTAAAAGCCGACAACGGGAGCACCTGTTTTAAGTGCAAGGTCATAAAGCTTTTTAAGCTTTGCAGCCTGCGCCTTGCTCATTGCACCTCCGCAGATGTCGCTGTTCTGTGCAAAGGCATAAACGGGCATACCCTCAACTGTTCCGAAGCCTGCAACAACCTCGGCAAAGCCTTCGCCTGATTTTGCAAACGCATCAATTTCACAAAAACTTTCAGCGTCAAAGAACTCCGTAATTGTCTTGTAAGCGGAAGTTGAAGCAATTTCAGCCTTTGCCTGATTGATTTTTTCAATACTCATCTTAACATCCTCCAATACTATGTATTGAATACACGGTAACAGAATACCGCATACTAATTTTTCATTTTACATTATATCCTATCTTGAATAAAAGTACAAGAAAAAAGCTATGCATTTTTTCAAATTTGAACAGTTTATATATTTATTATAAAAAATAATAAAATATATTGTAAAATTGTAAGGTCAGTTTCAGATTTAAAACTAAGGATTTTTTCTGAAAAGAAAATAATTGTAAATATCAAATCGGTTTTCCATTTACAATCGGGCTTGCAAGGAGCTTTTTAACCTCAAGCTCAGTAAGGTCACGCCAGTCGCCCTGCTTAAGCATACCCATTTTTACACAGCCGATTTGTGTGCGTTTCAGTCTTGCAACTTCAAGTCCGACTGCTTCGCACATTCTGCGGATTTCGCGGTTTTTGCCCTCGTGAAGCATCATTTCAAGAACGACTCTGCCCTGTTCTTTGTGCAGAACGTGCACCCTTGCAGGCGCAGTCTTTTTGCCGTCAAGCTCAACGCCTGTTTCAAGCTTTATGAGCTGTTCCTCGTCAATTGACGGGCGCACAGTTACACGGTAGATTTTATAGACTCCGTTCTTCGGGTGCATAACCTTGTTTGCAAAGTCGCCGTCGTTTGTCAGCACAAGCATACCCTCGGAGTCCTTATCAAGTCTGCCGATGGGATAAACTCTCTCACCCACATCCTTTACAAGCTCGGCAACGCATTTTCTGCCTCGGTCATCGCTCATTGTGGTGATAAAACCTCTGGGCTTGTTGAGCATAATATAGCGGTAGTGCGCCTTGGGCATAACAAGCCTTTTGCCCTTTACAAAGACCTTGTCGGCGGCTGTTACCTTGACGCCGAGAATTGCAGTTTTGCCGTTTATCTTGACGTGACCGCCTAAAATAAGCTCCTCTGCCTTTCTTCGTGAGGCTACTCCGCATTGTGATATAAACTTTTGAAGTCTAATAGGTTCGTTTTTAGCCATATGTAAACAAATCCTTTATCATTGTAAAAATATTTTTATTTTCCTTTTTAGAATTAACGCTGTCAACAGCAACTAATTTATTTTCTTCAATAATTTTACCGTTTAAAATATATTCAATCCTGCCGACATTGTCGCCCTGCTTAATCGGTGCATAGAGAAAGCTGTCAAGGTAAACCTTTCTTTCTATTTTATCCTTATCATCTGACGAAACAACGATTGAAACAGGCTTTTCGCCCGTTACGGTTATGCTGTCGCTGTCTCCGCCAACACACGGAATGTCGGCAAAAAACGAGGTATCGTCTGAAGTGCAGCAGGAATACTTTTCAAAGCCGTAGTTATAGAGCGAAATGTGGTCGTTCCAGTCGTTTCTGTCATTCAAGGTAACGCAAATGAGCGTTAAGCCGTCTTTTTTTGCCGCTGAAACAAGGCATCTGCCTGCTGACATTGTGTAGCCTGTCTTGCCGCCAATGCAGTATTCATACAGGGATAACAAGCGGTTGTGATTTGAATACGTTGTTTTTTTAGAGCTCGGCTCAATAAATTCAACCGTTGCGCTCTTTTGTGACGTAAGCTTTGCAAAATCTTCGTTTTCAAGGGCGTAGGACATAAGCAGAGCCATATCATAGGCTGTTGAGTAGTGGTTATCATCATCAAGACCGCTCGGCGTTACAAAGTGGGTATTATTCATTCCAATCTGACTTGCTCTTTTATTCATTTTATCGGCAAATTTTTCGGTACTCCCCGAAATTGTCAGTGCTGTGGCGTTTGCCGCATCGTTGCCGGACGCCATCATCATTCCTGAAGCAAGGTCTTTTAATGTTACAACGTCGCCGACCTTGAGGTACATTGAACTGCCCTCGGCAATCATCTTTTCGGTGAATTTTACTTTTTTATTCTGCGACGACGCCTCTTCAAGCGCAAGAAGTGAGGTCATAATCTTTGTTGTGCTGGCAGGCTTCATCTTTTTATTCTCATTTTTTGAGCTGATAATCTGTCCGTTATCGGCGCAGTAAAGCACATAGGCTTCTGCCGAAACATTTATTTCTGTCTTTTCTTCTGCCTTAACATAAATTGAAAATGAAAATACAAAAAGCACCGACAGCACAGCTGAAACAATCCTTTTCATAAACACACCTCCTGCATATTTTTATGCCGAAGGAAGATGTGTTATTACATTACAAATCAGAGGTCGGTGTCATCCATTGTGATTTCAGAAAAATCATCATCGGATTTTGAAGGCTTTTTCTTATCGTCTTTTTTGAAGATTTCCTTTACCTTGTCGATAACCTCGGGAATCATTCCAACAAGACGGTCGGGTGTACCTTCAAACTTATCTACGGGAATCAGCTTTACGTCGCCCTTGTAAACTGTGAGAAATGCAACAGGCTGAATTGTTACGCCTGCGCCGCTGCCGCCGCCGAAGCAGTCCTTGTTTTCCTTTTTTGTCGGAAGGTCTGAACCGCCCGAAGCAAAGCCGTAGCTTACCTTTGAAACGGGAATGATTAATGTACCGTCGGGTGAAACAATAGGCTCGCCTACGATGGTGTTGACATCAATCATTTCCTTGATTTTATTCATTGTTGTGTCCATAAGGTTTCCAATCGGATGTTCCATAATCATTCTCCTTAAAATATATTTAATTACTTTGTAGGTGACGACCCTTGTGTCGTTCCTAACTGACATTCAGCTAACTTATATAGGAACAACACAGGGGTTGTTCCCTACTTTATTTAATTTTTTAAGTCGGCTAAAAGTTTTAATCCTTTATATCCGTGTTTCAGCACGAGTGCTAAAAGCCAGAGTATTTTTATTTTTGCTTCAAGCTCCATATTTACTGCGGATTTAGCTCTTTCTTCAAAATCGGGTGAAATGTCAACGCCGTAGTTTTTGCACTTTACCGCACCGACAATTATCCCGAAAGCAGGATAAACAGCCGAACAGCAGTAGCCGTATTTTACGGCGGTATCTGCGGCATCTTTACCTGCAATGTTTATGCTTAACATAAGCTTTTTTACTATTATGTGCCTGAAAAAGTCTTTTAATGCACCGACTGCAAGGTCTGCAATCTTTTTTATCAAATCAAAAAGCCAAGAAATTCCCTTTTCTTTAATAAGACTTTCTTTTTTCTTTTCTTCGTGTTCCGGTTTTTCCTCAGTTTTTTCGGATTTCTTCTTTTTTTTCTTCGGCTTTTGCGGATATAGTTGAATTTTAACAAAGCCGATTTTTAAACTGCACCTGAAATTTTCGTTATAGCTTGCTTTTAGTTTAACGGGAATTAAAAGCAGAAGGAAAATTACAAGAAGGATTCCGAGCAAAATATACAGCCAAAGCAAGGGCAATCCTCCTTAATAGAATTAATAATCGGTTACGTCTGATAACAACCTCGGACACGGCAGAAAAGAAAACGTATTATATCATTTATCAGCAACTGTATTTTTGTCTGTGCTTTCTTCCTCAGCTTTATCTGCTTCTTCATTTTCGGTTTCGGGCAGAGGCGGTAATTCCTCAATAGAATTAATATTAAAGCATCTCAGAAAATTTTCCGTTGTGCCGTACAAAAGAGGTCGTCCGGGCAGCTCAAGCCTGCCCTTTTCCTCGACAAGACCTTTTGCGGTAAGACTGCCTATTACGCCGCTGCAATCAACGCCCCTGACCTGCTCTACAAAAGCCTTTGTAACAGGCTGATTGTAGGCAACGACTGCAAGCACCTCAAGAGCCGCCTGCGAAAGCGGAGTGTTTCTTCTCAAATCCATTACAGTTCGAATTTGCGGTGCGTACTCCTTGCAGGATACCATCTGATATGCATCGTCAAGCTTTATTATGGTTATTCCCCTGTTTGCGCCGTTGTAATCATCAATCAGTGCAGAAATGTGTTCTTCAGCCTGTTCTTCGGTAATTTCAAGCGTCTGTGCTATTCGCTTTGTTTCAACCGACGAACCGCTTGCAAATAAAATCGCCTCAATTGCAGCTTTAATATTCAGCTCTGACATTACTGCACCTCATTTTTGTTTTCTATCATATGTACTACGGCGTTTTCGCCTGTACCCTCAATTCTGATTCGCTTGCCCTTTACAAGTTCAAGCGTTGCAAGGAACGTTGCGACAAGGTCGCTTTTGCCCTCGCACACCTCGAAAATCTCGTGATATTCAAGGCGTTTACCGTGCCGGAGTCTGCGCATTAAATGAATTATCTTACTGTTGACCGACACGATTTTATGCGATACGATTCCCGAAAAAGCCTTTTCCGACGGTGGAAGCTTGCGCTTTCCTCTGCCGACTGCGGTGACATACGCCTTTGCAATATCTTCGCTCGGGTGACTTCTGTTGTAGGTAAGGTCAAATTCTACGGGAGAGGCTTCTCTGAAATAAGTATCAAAGTCGTAAATACTTCCGAGTTTTGCAGCCATTTCACGGCAGACAGCGTATTCAAGCAGCTGTCCCGAAAGCTCTTTTTTAAGCTCCTGAGCCTCTTCCTCGTACTTTGGCAACAGCGAAACCGACTTGATATATACAAGCCTTGACGCCATTGTAAGGAACTCAGACTCAATATCCATCTGATTTTCCTGCATACGGTTAATCTGCTCCATATACTGCTCAAGAAGCTCGGAAATCTGAATATCGTAAATATCTATTTTATTTTTTGAAATCAAAGTAAGTAACAGGTCAAGCGGCCCTTCAAATACGGGCAGCTTATATTGCAGCTGCGTTTCCATATGCCGCCCTCCTTAATTTAGTTAATGAAAAGTCTGAACGGCAAGGACGAAAGCCAGCTTAATCCGTCAAGGATTCCGTTTGTTGCCCAGTTGAGCACGGGAGAAAGCACTCCCATATAGATGAGCACAAAAATTGCTATAAAGAAAATCTGCTGATATCTGTAGAAAAAGTTTACTGCTCTGTCGGGCAAAAACAGAAAGAGCACCTTTGAGCCGTCAAGCGGCGGAATCGGAATGAGGTTGAACACTGCAAGACCTATATTGCACGAAATGTAGAAGCTTAAGAATGTTCTGACAAATCCGCCGATGTCGGTAACTAAAAAGCCGAAAGCAAGATAGAACAATGCATTATAAATAAGAAGTCCTGCAAATGCCGCAACAAGGTTTGCAATCGGTCCCATAATTGCGGTTACAGCCATACCGAGCTTTGGATTTTTAAAATTTCTCGGGTCAATCGGAACAGGCTTTGCCCAGCCGAATCCGAACAAAAGCAGGCACAATGCACCCAAAGGGTCAATATGACTTAAGGGATTGATTGAAAGTCTGCCCCTGTACTTTATAGCCTTGTCGCCGAGAAGTGAAGCCGTAAAGGCGTGAGCCCACTCGTGGAAAGGCAGAATAAGAAAGACAATCAGCAGAACTGCAAGAATTTCCGCTACAATTGATGCAAAATCAAAATTACCTCTTAAAAGCTGAAATAGCATAGAATTCCTCCGAAATCATTATAGCAATGGTAGAGTAATTGCAGGGAACAACCTCTGTGTTGTTCCTAATCCAAAATAGTCAGCATATATAAGGAATGACACAGGGGTCATTCCCTACGTTCTGAATGTATACTTAAAATATATTATATAATAAATTAATGTAAAAAACAAGTTAAGAAATTTTGAAAAAACACTTGCAATTTCTTTGATTTTCTGTTATTATAACAAAGTTAGAAAAATTATTTGCAAATTTAAGGAGGTGCAGACGCATGGCAAAATGTGAATTCTGCGGTAAGGATGTAAAGTTCGGCATCAAGGTATCTCACTCTCACAGACGTTCCAACAGAACATGGAAGCCCAACGTACAGCGTGTTAAGGCTATTGTTGACGGTTCTCCGAAGCGTGTATATGCTTGCACCCGTTGCTTACGTTCAGGTAAGGTTACCAGAGCTAACTAATTACTGATTACTAAATGAAAACCGCTCCACTTGTGTGGGGCGGTATTTTTTGTGCGTATGTTTTATTTATTCATTTTTCAAATTATAATATTTTTCACAAAGTCCATATAATGGTGCGAATTTAGTATATTTTTTCATATTCTCTTCAGCTTGTTTCTTAATTTTTCTTTCTTCATCATTCAACTTTGAACAACTGGAATAAAGTATTTTATCATCATAATTATAAGCACTTATTTCCATATCAAACAATTCTTCTAGTAAATCAATCATTTCTGAGTCTGACATATCTATAACAATATAACAAGGAAAATAATCGATAAATCCTAAATAGTATAAATTTACATCACCATCACAAAAAGAAACATTAACATTTGGTCTTAATTCTATCAATAGTTCCTTATATTTTTCAGCATTTTCTTTATAAATCGGAATTTTTATCATTTAAATACACCTAAACTTCAATATTTATTTTATCAATTTACAGATAATGTTATTTTCCTTAAGGCAGATTATTTATAGCTATACAAAGTTTAATTTTTAAATACATATGCTCTT